>JBEGKV010000128.1:0-4142 GCA_041183925.1 Actinomycetota bacterium | reverse complement strand
GGACAGGAAGTTCATCAGCGAGCGCGCGTTCATGGTGACATACATCGAGGAGTAGGTGGCCACGGGAAGAACGCCGCGTGCGACCTCACGAGCAATACCGGCTTCAAGCATGCGTTCGTATTCTTCGTAAGCGATGGTGACAGCGCGCTTTGTTGCTTCCTGGGTCAGAGCGGTCTGCTCCGGGGTACCAGGAACGAAGTCATACGCACCGGGCTTACCTACCTGAATCAAGTTGCGGTCGTTACCAGGAACGTAGAAAACAGGGTTCAGTTCGCGGTACCGGGCCGACTCTTCGTTGTAGGAAGCGATGCGGTGACGCATGAACTCACGGAACACAAAGATGGGCGCCTGGACATAGAAGGTCATCGAGTTGTGCTCGAAGGGAGAGCCGTGGCGGTCACGCATCAGGTAATTGATGAGACCCTTGTCTTTCTTCTCATCCTCAGCACGGGACTCTGGGGTGTGCATGCTCTCTTCGAGAGTCTGCTCCCCCTGGGTCGATACGCGTGCTGCAAAAAGCACATCGGAGTCGTGGGCGCTCGAGCGCACCAGTTCGACGGTTACATCTGAACGAAATTGAATCTCAGCCACGAATAAAACCTTACCTGTCGTCACGATACGTCATACTCGGCGCGACGGGGTTGAACAGAAATAGTCTTGGATAACCATGGACCTTTCCCTCATTCTGCTCCTCATCGGTGGACTCGTAGTCGTCTCCACCGCTGTCGGCTTTTTGGTAAAAGGGCTCGAAGGCCGCGTGAAGAAAGAAGATGGTCTCACCCGGGTTGATCCTCGCACTCTGGGCGAGGACATCAGTTTCGGTTCCATTGGTACTCTGCTGCAGTTCAGCTCAGAGTTTTGCACCAAGTGCCCGGGCACCCGGAAGTATCTTGCTCAGGTTGCTTCAGAACACCCCGGCGTTACCCATGTGGATGTTGACCTGACCCACCGTCAAGATTTAGCTCAGCAGTTCAACATTCTGCAAACCCCCACCACTTTCATCCTCGATGACAGCGGCGCCATTGCCGCGCGCATCGGAGGATCCCCCCGTCCCGAAGCAGTGACCGCTGGTTTGGAAATCGCGATGAAGAGAGAACACGACAGCTATGTCATCTAAAAAGCCCAACCCCCTTGCAGCCAAGCCCGGCACCGCAGGCATCGACCCACGCGGTCCTCGATTTGGCGCGACCATTACGCTGATCACCCTCACCGTGGAACTGATCTTCCTTCTGGCCAGCCCCACTGCACTGTCATCAAGTAACTCCCTCGTGCAGAATTTTGCTACTCCGGCAGGAATTCTGCTGACACTTATTGTGATCATCTTTGCGATTGGCGCATTCGCTGGCATTGGCAAGCACCCCTATGGCGCCATCTTCAAGGCCCTGGTTCGCCCCCGCCTGTCAGCCCCTGAGGAACTCGAAGACCCCAAACCCCCCACCTTTGCTCAGCTGATTGGTTTCATCATCACGTTGGTCGGTCTCGTATTTGCCTTGCTCGGTATTACTACAGGCGCCGTCATTGCCGTGGCGTTCGCTTTCGTAGCAGCCTTCTTGAACTCGGTATTTGGCTACTGCTTGGGTTGCCAAATCTACGTTCTGCTCGTGCGCGCAGGTATCGTTGGACGCGGAGGCGCGTCCGCCTAGGTCGACACTTTCTTCGAGCCACGGCCGCTTCCTGTTAGAGGAGGCTGTCGTGGCTCGTTCGTTACACGTGTTGATTGCTGGTGGCAGCGGCATGATTGGCACCGCACTCACAGCAGAGTTGCGCGCACAGGGACACACTGTCCGATACCTCGCCCGCACCGGAAGCACGCTGATCGATAACACCTGGTGTTTTGCGTGGCAGCCAGGCGTCACCCCCCTCGACCTTGATGCCATTGAACTCAAAACCGGCGCCCCCTTTGATGCCGTGGTCAATCTGGCTGGTTCCACTATTAGCAAGATGCCGTGGACCAAGAAAACCAAATATGGGATTCTCAGCTCCCGACTCAACGCGACGACCACCATTGTGGATGCCATCAATCACGCACGGCACAAACCTGATGTTCTCCTCAATGGCTCAGCCGTGGGCTTCTACGGCAACAGGGGCCAAGAGATCCTCACCGAGTCCTCTGAACGCGGTCATGGTTTCTTATGTGATGTGGTGGCCTCCTGGGAACACGCAGCTGAACCACTGGACCCGAAAGTGCGGAAAGTCTTTGCTCGGACTGGTCTTGTTCTGGGTTCACATGGTGCCCTCGGCCCCCTGCGCATCCTGACGTCATTCTTCGTCGCGGGACCATTGGCAGGGGGTAAAGCATGGTGGCCATGGATCAGCCTCAGAGATGAAGCTCGGGCACTGACGTTCCTGCTTGAGAACAACATCTCAGGACCTGTCAACCTTGTCGGCCCTCAGCCAGCGACTTCCGGCACCCTCATGAAAGCACTGGCGCACGCGATGAAGCGCCCCTACTGGCTTCCTGCTCCGGGCTTTGCCATCACTCTCCTGCTTGGCCAGGCAGGGAAGGAACTCCTTCTTTCTAGCCAGAACATCTCTGCCGATGTTCTGTTAACTTCTGGTTTCACTTTCCTCGATGAGGACGTTAGCGAAGGAGTGCACTCAGCTCTGCGCTAGCTTGGAGGTATGGGTGTACGCATCGAAAAAATTGACCTTCCTGGCATGGGGGTTCGTCACGACGTCGTGACTGCTGCCGGCCAGCACATTGGTGTCCTGAGCTATCGCGATGGAACCCGTGAAGTTGCTCTCTACGATCCGGAAGATCCCGACGCCATCATTGGCTCCGTAGAGCTCACCGGTGATGAAGCAGCTGCCTTCTCTGATCTGCTCGGTCATGCCGCTTTGCTGAGCCAGCTTGCTGGGCTCGGCGGGGGCACTATTGGGTTGTTCACGGAACAAATTGTTCTTCCCGCCGACTCTCGCTACTTGGATCGCCCGCTGGGTGATACTCAAGCACGCACCAAAACAGGTACCTCTATCGTGGCAATCCTGCGCGGCAAAGAAGTGATTGCGTCACCGACGCCTTCTGAGATGCTTCGCATGGATGACCTCATCGTTGCTGTGGGCACCCGTGAAGGACTCGACATCTAATCATGCATGACGAGACCTGGATGCTGATTGAGGTGGGAGCCTTGCTCCTGGGCCTCAGTTTGCTCGGGCGCCTCGCCATCAAGTTTGGGCAATCACCCATCCCCCTTTACATGACCGCAGGTCTGGTTTTTGGCGCGGGAGGATTACTGCCCTTGCAGGCCAGCACCGACTTTCTCAGCTCGGGTGCCGAACTTGGTGTGGTTCTTCTGCTGGTCATGCTTGGTTTGGAATATTCACCGACAGAGCTGGTCGGTAACCTCAAATCCTCAGCCCGAGCCGGGGTGTGGGACGCCTTACTCAATGCCATCCCAGGTGCGCTGTTTGCCTTCGTGATGGGGTGGGGTCCGGTAGCTGCCCTGGTGATGGCGGGTGTGACCTGGGTTTCATCCTCGGGCGTTATCGCCAAAGTTTTGCGCGACCTGGGCCGACTGGGTAACCGCGAGACCCCGATCGTTCTGTCTGTATTAGTCCTCGAAGATCTCGCCATGGCTTTCTACCTGCCCATCCTCTCCGCTGTCGTGGTGGGGGCAAGCCTGCTGCAAGGGGCCATTACGGTCGCCATCGCCGTGGGATCGGTCTCGATTGTTCTATTCTTGGCCGTTCGCCATGGAAAAAAGCTCTCGCGCATCTTTGACTCCGGACAGGCTGAAACTCTGCTGATGGGCGTTCTGGGGCTCACCATGCTCATTGCTGGCCTCGCCTCGCAGGTGCAGGTTTCTGCTGCCGTGGGAGCATTCTTGGTTGGAATTGCTCTGTCTGGTCAGGTTGCCCAGAATGCAGAAAAGCTTCTGGCTCCTTTGCGTGACCTGTTCGCGGCAATCTTCTTCGTCTTCTTCGGACTGACTACTAACCCTGCTGATATCCCCGAAGTCCTGTTGCCTGCACTCGCACTTGCTGCCGTGACGATGTCCACCAAGGTTCTCACCGGCTACTTGGCAGCCAAGCGGGCAGGCATCGGTCGCCCCGGTCGCTGGCGTACGGGACTGGCCCTGATGCCCCGAGGCGAGTTCACGGTGATTATTGCGGGGCTTGCCGTGACAGCAGGTGTTCAGCCC
>JBEGKV010000127.1:0-4366 GCA_041183925.1 Actinomycetota bacterium | reverse complement strand
CACATAGATCGGCACTCGTGGAATGACTCCCTGATCCATCAAACGCCAGATGTGCAGCATCAAACCTTGAGTGCGACCGACTGCAAAAGCAGGAATGACGACAACTCCGCCACGATCTAAAACAGGCTTCAGGGCTGGGCCTAATTCTTTTTCAGGGTCGATATTAGGGTGGCTTCGATTGCCATAGGTTGATTCAGCAATCAAAATGTCTGCGCCCTCAAAAGCGCGGGGAGGTTTCATCAGGGGGTCGTGTTGTCGCCCCATATCCCCCGTGAAATGCAGGCTCGTTCCAACAACTTCAATATGCAACTGGGAAGCTCCCAGAATGTGTCCTGCAGGGAGGAAGGTTGCGGTGATTCCAGGCGCAATCTCCAGCACCTCATCAAACCGTGCTGTGCGGAACTGACTCAGTGCCTGTTCAACATCCTGAATTGTATAGAGGGGCGTCGGTGGAGTGTGAGAAGAATACCCTTTGCGAGATGCGTGACTCGCTTCTTCCTCGAGCAGGTGAGCCGAATCAGGTAAGAGGATGGAACACAGCTCAGCTGTTCCGGTTGTGGAAATAATCTGCCCACGAAAGCCATCACGAACCAATGCAGGGATATATCCCGAGTGATCAAGATGTGCATGTGTTAAGAGCACCACGTCAATGGTGTCCGGCGGAACAGGGAATGGCTCACGATTTCGTTCACGCAAAGACTTGTATCCCTGAAACAAACCACAATCAACCAGAATGCGTTTGCCTGCGCTCTCGATGAGGTATTTACTCCCGGTGACTGTTTCGGTGCCGCCCAGGAATTTCAGTGTGTGCTCAATCTTCCCCATATCCGAAGCCTACGCCCGTGGTCAGCCGACCACTACAGCCGTGGTAAAGTTGAACTACCGACGCGGGGTGGAGCAGCTCGGTAGCTCGCTGGGCTCATAACCCAGAGGTCGCAGGTTCAAATCCTGTCCCCGCAACACAGATCACAAGCCCTTCCTGTTTCAGGAGGGGCTTGTGTGTTTATAGCCGGGTATCGTTGAGGTGTGACCAGAAGCCACTTCACCATCAACGAAGACCTCCAACTCGCTCTCGAGCTTGCGGATGCTGCCGACTCCATTTCCCGCACTCGTTTCCTGGCCCTGGATCTCGAGGTGACCACGAAACCGGATAAGACTCCCGTCACCGATGCCGACCGCGCTGTGGAGAAGGCCATCATCGACATTCTCAGTCGAGAACGTGGTAACGACTACATGCTGGGGGAAGAATTCGGCGAGCAAGAAGGCTCGGTCTCTGAACACCCTACCGGCACGGCCGATCACCCCCACCGGCAATGGATCATTGACCCTATTGATGGAACTTCTAACTTTCTCCGGGGTGTTCCCGTCTGGGCAACACTCATTGCTCTGGCCATCGATGGCGAACCCGTCATCGGTGTCGTCAGTGCACCAGCCTTAGGGAAGCGCTGGTGGGCATCCAAAGGCAATGGGGCCTGGGTTGATGAGTCTCATGACCCGCTAGCTTCTGTTCCTCTCCCTGATGAGCTAGCCGACGTGATCGAGAATCCCATGGTCGCTCTTGGGACACCACGCCGACTGGAAGTTTCTGGGGTGAGCAAACTCTCTGATGCCAGCATCAGCTACAACTCTCTCCAGCAGTGGGATCAGGCCGGCTACCTCGACGAACTGGTTTCACTCAGCCGCAAAGTGTGGCGCACGCGCGCCTATGGCGACATGTGGTCCTACATGATGGTCGCTGAGGGGATTCTTGATGTGGCAGGAGAGTTTGATCTCAAGCCCTATGACATGGCTGCTCTGATGCCTATCGTCACCGAAGCAGGGGGAACATTCACCTCGATTGAGGGTCACGCAGATGTGTGGCACGGCAGCGCCCTGGCGACAAACAGCACACTTCACGCTGCTGTGTTGGCAGAATTAGCTCGCTAATTTACCCTCAGCCTGCAAACGAGCAAGGCGCACGCGGGCAGCATCTTCAGACGTCGACGAGGGACCAAGCAGTGCTCTCAACATTCCCAAAATCACACCGGTTAACCATGTGGCGGGCCACCAAGGCTTTTTCAGCCCCAGAATTCGGCGATATTCCTCAGGGATCGAGGCGACGGCTCCGGCAAACATGATCCGATAAAACGGCAGCATGCTGCGTCGAAGCGGGGGCTTGCGCAGGAACGCGATGGTTTCTTCCACCCGCTCGTCGTGTTTGAGAATCCCCTCCACATTGAACTGATGCAGTGCGGAGATGAGCTCAGCTTCTGAACGGGGTGGATTCGCCACCCCCACGAGCTCCCCCGCCTTGGCCCATTCGTTCACATATTGATCAGCCCCGCCGGGAATCGCATCGCCCCAGGCCTGATGGCAGCCCAGGAATGCGTCGGTAAAGACAACATGAACCCAATAGAGAAGCTCTGGATCTCCGGCAGAGTAGCTGCGTTCGATTCCGCGGGCATCCAGATAAGTGCCCTTCACGCGGTCGTGAAAGTGCGAAACTCGTGACGATTCATACTCGGCCAAAGCCGTGTCCCCAAAAGTGACGGTAATCAGCCACTGAATCGTCCCCGCCAGTCGACCCAGGGGATCTTCTTTATAGCGGGACCAGTCGTGCACCCCCGCCATGGCACCCGGATGCAAAGTCTGCATGAGCAGTGCACGAATACCCGCGACCATGGTGGGCATTCCTCCATGGACAGCCCAGGAAGCTGAGCCGGGTCCAAAGAACCCCACATCGTCGCCAGCTTCAATGTTCTTGACCCAATACGGGGTTCCGGCAGTGTCTCCAGAAAAAGTCTCGAGTAAGTGTGAGCGCATGCTCTCGCTGAATTTAGACAACGGGCACGACCGGCGTGAGGTTCTCTGCAGGCGAAAGGATTCTCATGGTGTCCTCATTGTTTCACCGTTAGCCTCAAGATATGAGCCTCTCAGAGATTGCAGTCACGACCCTTGATGGTCGTCCCACCACATTCGGCGAATATGCAGACAAGGTCGTTCTCGTTGTGAACGTAGCCTCCCGCTGTGGCCTGTCCCCTCAGTATCAACAACTCGAGGAACTTCAAAAGGACCAGTGACGACATTGCTCAGTACTGTTCCACCACCTGGGGCGTCACGTTCCCCATGTTGGAGAAGGCCAGCGTCAATGGTCGTAAGCGCCATCCGCTGTATGTCGAGTTGGTCAAGAGTAAGGATGGTTCAGGCAAGGCCGGACCAGTGATGTGGAACTTTGAAAAGTTTCTGGTCCTTCCCTCTGGTGAAATAAAGCGTTTCCGCCCCACCACCAAACCAGATGATTCAACAATTATTGCAGCTATAGAGTCGGCGCTCTCCTGATTAGCGCTCCAGCTTTACCCCTATTCCCTCAACGACTAACCTCACCTCACACGCAGGAGTCATCATGACGGTGTCAGAACAACCCCGCATAGCCCGGCTACTCATGGCTGCCACCTATGTCATTGGTGGCATAGGGATGTTCTTCGCTTTTCTTGCACTTTCACAACAGGGCAAGGGTCTGGCCTTTGGAGCATTACTTGCTGTGGGGCTGACAGGAATCTTGTCCTTCATCAGACATGCGATATTCAACCGCTCAGATGCCATCCACGGTGGCTGGGACTATGGCGTGACAAACAAGTTCCAAATCGAGGTTGGTTTGGCAAACCTCGCCTGGGGTGTGTTTGCCATTCTTGCTGTAGCTCTCAACTGGGGTACTCAGGCAATCGCCTCGTCTTTCCTGATCAGCGGACTCTATTTTGCGGCTGTCTCAGGATTTATCCTCATCACCCGAGATATCGCCAACCGAAAGGTCTGGGGATTCATCGGCATTTTGAGTTGGGCAGTGGCTTCGCTCTGGATTGGCATAGCCGCTATGAGCATCGTGCCGTAAGGATACTTACGCACTCACGACATAACCCCCTCTGACGAGGGGGTTATGTCGTTAACAGGCATGATGTGATCAACTCACAAGTGGTGGAGATGGGGGGAATTGAACCCCCGTCCACTGCTGAAATTGTGAGTCTTCTACGGGTGTAGCTGATTAGAGGCGTTCTACTTGGCTCCGACCTTTGTTACCAGCATCTAAGTCGACAAGCCCAGTCTGAGTTAAAGTCCCGCAGTGCCCTCAGGCGTAACACTGCAGCAAGTTTCCTAAGATGATGCCAGGACACGGGTCGGAAACACTCCCGGTCTGACAGACTTCAGGCTCGCTTAGGCAGCGAGGGCGAAGTCGGCGCGGTTAGATTTTGCACCTATTGTTTGCAGAGGTCGTTAACGAGATATCCCTGCATCCTCGACCCGCTTCTCTCTCGCTCGCAGGCAATGTCGAATCCGATCATCCCCCTGAGAGTGCGTTGTCACATCATGCGCTGTTGAGTTATCTGTGCAG
>JBEGKV010000126.1:0-5225 GCA_041183925.1 Actinomycetota bacterium | reverse complement strand
AGTGATGATTCATGGTTTTCGCGGAGATCATCACGGTTTAGAGCCCATTGTTGCTGAGCTGGGATCAGATGTTCACGTCATCATCCCTGACTTACCTGGATTTGGTTCTTCTCAAGCCCTTCCTTCGCCTGCAGGCATCACTGATTACGCATCATGGTTGATCGCATTTCTTTCTGCTCTTCCTGGCGGTGAGCAGTCAGTTGTTCTTGGTCATTCTTTTGGCTCCATCGTTGTTGGTGCAGCCGCAGCCTCTGACCTCATCAATGAACGCATCATTTTGATTAATCCCATTGCAGCTAATGCGCTCAAGGGCCCCCGGGGATTGATGACACGTTTAGCCGTGTTGTATTACAAAGCCGCAGCCGCCTTACCGGAGAAGGCTGGTTTCGCACTATTGAAAAACAAACTCATTGTCAGAGTGATGAGTAACACGATGGCTAAAACCCACGATTCCAATCTTCGCGAGTGGATTCATGAACAACATGATGAATATTTCAGTGTTTTTGAATCACGCGATTCGGTCCTTGAAGCTTTTGAAGCCTCTGTCTCCAATGATGTTGGCCAATTCGCTCCACGGATTACTCAAGAACTCTTGATGTTAGTGGCTGACCGTGATGACATCACTGCGCTGCCAGAGCAAAAAGAATTGGCTGCCAAAATTCCCGGAGCACGAATAGAGATAGTGAACGGTGTGGGGCACCTCGTGCACTATGAAGCACCTGATTTTGCGGCGCAGCACATCAGAGAATTCCTTGGACTTGGTCTGAGCTCATGAATATATATTTTGATTGCCGCTATGTCCGCACAGACCATCACGATGGCATTTCACGCTTCAGTGCTCGGTTAGTTGAAGAACTCGCTCCACTAGCGCACTCCGCCGGTCATACTGTGACGATGCTCATTAGTGATGAGCGTCAACTTCACTTCCTTCCGTCCTTGCCCTGGAAGAAAGTATCCGGTCCAACGAGTCCTCGAGAGCCTTTTATTGCTCATCAGATTAATGCGTTCTCTCCAGATATAGTTTTCAGCCCCATGCAAACAATTGGAGCGCGGGGTAAGAAATATCCATTAGTACTCACCGTTCACGACCTCATCTATTACGCCCACCCCACACCTCCTCGCCAATTCAATTGGGCAGTACGAGTGCTGTGGCGGCTGTACCACATGGCTTGGTGGCCGCAACGTTTGCTCCTCGGACACAGTGACGCTGTTGTTGCTGTCTCAGAAACAACCAAATCTTTAATCAGGACCAACCGACTGACAACAAAGCCGGTGTATGTAGTTCACAACGCCGCTGATGTTGCTGATTCCAATCATTCAGTGGCTCCTGCAGCAGAGCGTGAAAAGTCTGTTGTGTATATGGGCTCTTTTATGCCTTACAAAAACGTGGAAACTCTTGTTCGAGCACTGGCACTTTTGCCAGATTTCACGTTGCACTTGTTGAGCCGTATTTCAACAGAAGATCAACGCCGGCTCTCTGCAATAGCTCCTCAGTCACGTATTGAATTCCATAACGGAACCAGCGATGAAGAATATTTCGAGTTACTCAGTCAGGCAACTGCGCTTGTTTCTGCCTCTCGGGATGAGGGATTTGGAATACCACTTGTCGAATCAATGAGTGTCGGTGTCCGATATCGAAATCTTTCATGAAATCGGATCTGCAGCAGCACTGTATGCATCACCTGATTCTCCGAAAGATTTTGCTACTCACATTGAGGCACTCATGGATCCCGTGTATTGGAGTCAACAGTCCCAGGCTTCACTGCGACAATCTGCACAGTTCAGTTGGAAGAAATCGGCTCAGAAGCTACTCAATGTCCTCGTAGAGGTTGCTGGCTCCTAGTTTCAGGGCAAGTTCACTGAGAACATCACTTGTACCCTGTTCAAGTTTGATGGTGGCCTTCTTATCGCCCTTAGTCTCACCACGGTTCACAATGATGACGGGCATGCGCTTCCGACGTGCTTGTTCAAGCAGTCTTAATCCCGAGTTCACGGCCAATGAAGAACCGGCAATCAGGAGAACATCTGCGCGTTTGACGAGGCTCGTCGCTGCACCAAAAATCTTAGGAGGAACAAATTCTCCGAAAAACACCACATCTGGCTTGAGAACCCCACTACACACCGTGCACTGGGGAACAATCACATCGTTGTATTCAGTGACGTTGACGTCACCATCGGGGGCTAAAACAATGTTGCGCAATTCATCCAGCCAGGGGTTGAGGTTGCTCAGGGTTGATTCAATGCCTGAGCGGTCAAATTGTTGACCACAATCTAGGCAAATGACTCTGTCTAAGCTGCCGTGTAAATCAACCACGTGAGCACTACCTGCCCGACGGTGAAGGCCATCAACGTTCTGGCTAATGACACCTTCAATGATTCCGGCCTGTTCCATGGCGGCAAGGGCCAAATGGCCTTGATTAGGTTCTGCTTCCGAGAAGTGCTTCCAGCCGACGTGGGCACCTGCCCAATACCTCTGACGCGAACGTGGCGAGCTGAGAAAATCTGAAATGTTCATGGGAGTACGTTTTGAGGCACCTTTGCCTCGATAGTCTGGTATTCCAGAGTCTGTAGAAACACCTGCACCGGTCAAAACGGCCACTCTTCGACCAGCAATGAGCTCAACGAGAGAGTCGATACCCTCAACGTGTGCTCCCTGGGTCAAGATTGCGGCCATGGCCGCAAGCCTAAGACATGCGCGTTTCATTCATGTTTCGTCTTACTGGCAGACTAAACACATGGCTTCTCTCGTGTATATCTCTGATCTCCATCACGAGGGTCTCCACGACTATGTGGGTCTTACAGATGTTGCTTTGCGCAAAAGTACAGAGCAGAACAATGGACTGTACATAGCCGAATCCAGCAAAGTCATCCAGCGGGCAATTAACGCTGGACATCGACCTCGGTCAGTGTTACTCCAAGAGCAGTGGCTACCCGATATAGAACCTCTGTTGAGTGACTACCCGGAGTGCACGGTGTTTGTGGGGGATTCTGCTGTGATTGAACAGATCACGGGCTTTGATGTTCACCGTGGCGCTCTTGCCTCAATGGAACGTCCGCCCCTTCTGGATCCTGCTCACTTACTTGCCAAAGCGACACGTGTAGTGATTCTCGAAGACATTGTTGATCACACAAACGTTGGAGCAATATTCCGTGCAGTTGCAGGCTTAGGCGCCGACGCAGTTCTCATTACCCCGAGATGTGCCGATCCTCTTTATCGCCGTTCCGTGCGAGTATCAATGGGCACTGTGCTCCAGGTGCCCTGGACCAGGCTTCCTGAGTGGGCAGAAGCTCGCGCACTGCTCCACAACGCGGGTTTTCATATCGCAGCACTTGCACTCTCAGATGAGGCAATTTCGTTGAAGACATTCGCCGTTAACCCTCCTGAGAAAGTTGCTCTTGTTTTGGGTTCTGAAGGAGATGGTTTATCACGTCAGGCTCTCGACTTAGCTGACACTGTCGTGACGATACCGATGCTTCATGGCGTAGATTCTCTCAATGTGGCTTCGGCGAGCGCCGTCGCGTTATATGCATTGAGCTCCTAGAGTTCAGTAAAGTTCTGCAGGTGCCCTCACCCGCTGTGTATCGACGTCGACGTCAAGTTTTCTTTGGTGCATTATCGCTCCTTGTTGGACTCGGAGCTTTCTTGCTCATCGTTGCATTGGCTCCTCTGCCTCCGGCCGTCGTGACGATCACTGTTCCGTCGGTGATTGCTCAAGCACCTTCCAGCGTTGTTTTGCCTTCTGCTGGTTCTACTCGCGTGGTTGCAGACGATTTTGGCACTGTTGCCGAGGTCGGCTCCCAGGATAAGAGACCCATAGCAAGCATTACGAAAACGATCACTGCGCTCGTCGTTTTGGAGTCAAAGCCCTTGAACAATGCAGACGATCAAGGGCCTGCAATCACCTTTACGGAAAGTGACGTTGACATTCTGCGCGAGACACAAGCAGCATTGGGCTCCTTTGAGAAACTCAGCTCTGGACTCACCCTGAGTGAAAAGGAAGCACTCACGGTGATGATGCTCGCCAGTGCAAATAACTATGCAACCAGTCTTGCTGTGTGGGCCTATGGTTCCATGGACAACTACCTAGCTGCAGCCAACACATGGCTCGAAGCTCATGGATTAACAGGTACATCCGTGGCAGATGCGAGTGGTCTGGACGAAGGTTCGTCCAGCACTCCTGCAGATCTTGTCACTATTGGTCAGCTGGCGATGGCAAACTCTGCGCTGGCCGACATCGTGGGAACGCCCTCTGCCGACATTCCTGGAGTAGGCGAAGTACGCAACGGGAACAAGTTATTGGGCACTCACGGTGTCAATGGGATTAAAACCGGAACCACGGTTGCTGCCGGAGCGTGTCTGCTCTATTCCTCGCGTTTCAAAGTAGGTGAGCACGTGATTCATGTCACTGGAACCACCCTCGGAGAAGACACTCATGCTCAGTTACGTGCAGATGTGGGTGACATGCTCGACAGCATCCAACAGAATTTTCATGAGGTTACTGTCCTCACAAAAGATGTAGAAGTAGGAACATTTACAACGGTGTGGGGTGAAACGGGCACACTACTTTCAGCAGAGACCCTCTCAGAACTTGTATGGGCAGACACTCCTATTTCCATCACCCCACAACTGAATCAATTTTCTGGGGGAGCTGAACGGAGCCCCCGCGGCACATTCTCGATCACCTATGGAGATACCGTTCTGAGCTGTTTAGGATGGTCACATCATGACGGCAGAAACGACTCACATTGGTTCGTTCGCCGCAGAACATCTTTCTCCTGCGTATCCGGCTAGAGCACCATGGGGAACCGCAGAAAACTTGCGTGCGTGGCAAACCGAAGCACTCGATACATATTTCCAGCAAGAACCCCGTGACTTCCTCGCTGCAGCAACTCCCGGTGCTGGAAAAACTACCTTTGCTTTGCGTTTGGCAACTGAATTATTACGTCGTCGGGTGATTGATCGCATCACCGTCGTAACGCCAACAGAACATCTCAAATCGCAATGGGCAGAGGCTGCTCACAAGGTGGGTATCAAGTTAGACCCTCACTTCACCAATGCGCACAAGCGTCATAGCTCACAGTTCCATGGTGTTGCAGTGACGTATGCACAAATAGCGATGAAGGCGCATATCCACAAGGAATTGACTGAATCAGGGAGAACACTCGTGATTCTTGATGAAGTACATCACGGTGGAGATGCACTCAGCTGGGGTGATGCCATACGA
>JBEGKV010000125.1:0-4567 GCA_041183925.1 Actinomycetota bacterium | reverse complement strand
ACCTTGACATCCTCGTCAGCCATGTTGGGGTCTTCCTTCATCACAGCGGTGTAGTTAGCTGCAACGAGGACCTTCCACAGGTAGTCAAGGTAGAAGAAGTTTCCACCCTCTGGGTTCAGAGCGGCATCTGCTGCTTCTTCGTCGGTCTTGCGAACAACGATGTTACGAGCCACGCGCCAGTTGTCGTAGCTGACTGGCTGACCCATTTCTTCGTATGCTTCGCGGATCTTGTCACCGTGGGACTTGATAACAAATTCACCACAGAAGTTAGCCGACATGGGGTTCCATCCACGCATGGTTGCAATCTTGACGCTCTCCGAGTTGGGAGACATTGCAGTTGAGAAGATGGGTGGGTTTGGCTTCTGGTAAGGCTTGAGCATGGTACCGACGTAGAGGTCGGGGATGATCATTTCCTTAACACCGAAGTCGTAGTACTCGGTCTTGTACTCGTAAGGAGGGTTGGACTTCCAGATGTCGAGGATGATGTCGAGTGCTTCGTACATCTTCTTTCCACGCATCTCGTTGTCGAGAACGTTGAAGAGCTCCATGTCGGATGCGAGACCACCGGGTCCGATACCGAAGTTGAAGCGACCCTTCGACATGTGGTCGAACTGAGCAACCTCACCAGCAACGAGTGCAGGGTGGTGGTTGGGCAGTGCGATAACACCAGTACCAAGACGGATGTTCTTGGTGCGGTGGATCAGCGATGCGTACCAAGACGGATGTTCTTGGTGCGGTGGATCAGCGATGCCAAGAAGATGAGTGGCGAAGCGATGGGCTCGGTGAGGCAGGTTACGTGCTCTCCGATGAATACCTCTTCAAATCCAAGCTTGTCAGCAAGGATAATGCGCTCTGCTACTTCTTCGTAGGTGTCAGCCTGGGGACGGTGACCGGGGTGCATTGGCATCCCGAACAGACCAGCTTTCATGTGTTTCTCCTTTGGGTTGGGTATTACTTGGGTGTGTGTAACGGGTGGGTTTATACGAGGACCATACCGCCGTCGATCATCATTACCTGACCAGTCATGTAGTCAGAGTCTGATGATGCGAGGAACAGTGCGGTACCGATGATGTCTTCGGCAACACCTTCGCGGCCGATGAGGTTTGCCTTCGAGAATGCATCCCATGCGTCGCCGACCTTCTCAGACAGACCAGCCTTGGCCATGTCCTCGTCGAGCTTCTTCCACAGTGGGGTCTTGACGACACCAGGAGCAAAAGCGTTGCAGGTGATGTGGTGCTCGGCCAAGCCCTTGGCAGCAGCCTGGTTCAAAGCGATAACAGCGAACTTGCTAGCGCTGTAGGGGCCGAAGTCTGCGTAACCCTGGCGACCAAGAATCGAAGAGGTCAGGATGAGCTTTCCACCGTGACCCTGCTTGATCATCTGACGAGCAGCTTCTTGCTGAGTGATGAGGGTACCGAGGCCATTGACGTCGAGAGTCATGTGCCAGTTTTCTTCGGTGGTCTCCATGAAAGGCTGTGGCTTCACGATGCCGGCAAGGTTGAACATGACATCGAGCTTGCCGAATGCCTCTGCAGCTGCAGATACAGCAGCAGCAACTTCGGGACGCTTGGTCACGTTTGCCTGAACAGCGATTGCACTTCCGCCGTTCTTGATGATTTCATCACGGGTTGCTTCAGCAGCCTTGATGTCCATGTCTACGACTGTGATGCTTGCGCCCTCTTTGGCACATGCAATCGACAGGACACGGCCCATGCCGCTTCCAGCACCGGTCAACAGGATGCTACGACCCTCTACGCGACCTGACATTGGTTGTCTCCATTCATAAAAGGAGAAACGGACTAACCATCTTGCAATTGTGTTGCAGACCAGTGACAACCGAGGTGGGGACAGAATGAACTAGCCCAACGTGTGGATGTAACTGGATCTAGATGATGAGCTCCGCCTCCTTGCGGGTTTCTGTCTACCTCTTGTTTCGGCGGAATTAATCCGACCTAACGAAAGGAAGTTATCTACGTATAATCATCAATCACTTCCCTGAGCATCTCCAACGCACTGTGCAATTCTTGGACAGATGCCCTTAGGATAAGAGCACCTCAACGGTGAGATCCAAGGAAAGGAACGATCATTTCCGCCACGCAGCCGACAGCTGACCCTAAACGCTCCCCCGCCCAACATGATGACCTCATTCGTCAGTCTTGGGATCGCGCGTTTCAATTTGGCCTCAACCCTGAAAAAGTCGAAATCAACGAGTTCGGCGACGTCGACATGGAGTCTGGTGAACTTGCCCAGGCCGCCATGAAAGTCATCAATGCGACCGCGAGCACACTCGACGACACCAACACATGGATTTCCTTCGCCAACTCAGCTGGCGCTATTCGTTACCAATGGGCTGGAAATGACTCGTTCAAGCGTCAACTTGACCGCGTCAACGTTGTGCAGGGAGCTGTTCTGGCTGAGCAGGTCGTAGGACCCAGCGGTATCTCGATTGCACTGGCCAGCGGTCAACCCGTGATCGTCAGCGGAGAAGAACACTTCAATTCTCAGTGGCGCGACCTGGTCTGCGCCGCGAGCCCCGTTGTTCACCCCATGACGAACCAAGTTGTGGGTGCTGTCAACATCACCTGCCTCGCTGTCGAAGAAAACAAACACCTGCGTATTGCGTTGAAGACCGTGGTCAATGGCTTCCAGCAGATTCTTGCCTCGGGCATGCGTTCACAGCAGCGACGCCTGCTTGATGCTCACCTGCAAACCAAACACATCACGAAGTGCCCCGTCATCACCGTGGACTCCAACACCATGATTGATGAGAAGGACTTGGAGAGCCAGAACTACACCCACTCCATGATTCGTGCTTTCGTGCAGGACCTCCGTCCAGACGCGAAGCACGCTCGCCTTCCCAATGGCAAGAGAGTCACCATCGTGCGCCACGAGGGTAACGAAGGTGAGATGTTCTACTCCCTCGTCTTTGACCCTCTCGAGATTTACGCTCCTGCCTCGGTAGAACAGTTTGGGCAGGATGCTCAGATCAGCAATGACATGGATCTGAAGTTGCTAGAGCGCGCCGAGCGCGACACCATCTTGGCCACTTTGATTTCCTTGCACGGAAACAAGTCACTGGCTGCAGAAATGTTGGGTATTTCCCGCGGCACTCTGTATGAGCGCATCAAGAAGTACAACCTGGTGGAGTTCGCCTAACTAAAGCGCTGTTCGTCCACCATCGATGGGCAGGTTCACGCCGGTCACCCAGGTGGACTCATCGCAGGCGAGGTAGAGCACGGCATACGCCACATCCAGTGGGCGACCAATGCGCTTGATGGACTGTTCTGTGGTGTTGGCCTTTTCGTATTCCGGCAGACCCCCGGGGAAATCACGAGCAATGCCCTCCACGAGTGGAGTAAGCACGGTGCTGGGATGCACCGAGTTCACGCGAATGTTGTATTTCCCATAGACGGCCGCATCTTGCTTCGTCATCATGGCCACCGCACCCTTGGCCACGTGATACGCGGTGAACTCTTGATTGCCAATGAGGCCATAGATCGACGAGAAGTTCACGATTGAGCCAGAGTTCTGTCTGATCATGTAGGGAAGCGCATGCTTGGTAGAGAAGAACACACCCTTGACGTCGATAGCAAAGAGGTCATCCCACTCTTTCTCTGAAAGTTCATGTGTGGGCTTATCTACTCCGATGACGCCCGCGCAGTTGACCAGCACGTCGATGGTGCCTAGCTTCTTCCCAACTTTTTTGTACACCTGGGCAACCTCTGCTTCCACAGCGACGTTCATTGGCCAGAAGTGTGCCTTACCGCCGGCAGCCACAATGCCGTCAGTGACTGATTGGCCCAGGTCCACGTTGTAGTCCGTGAGAACAACGGTTGCACCCTCTTGGGCAAAGAGTTCCGCCGTTGCCTGCCCCATACCGGAGGCAGGTCAGCACTCCTTTGTGATGAAACCCGCGCGATGGCGTATGCATCACGGTAATACACCGAGCAGACCTCTGCGAGGTCACTGTTCAGGCTTCACGCAGTGGGGACAGACTCCTTCCCAGTACGCTGAAGAAACTATTCTTCCGCGCGGGATGAGAGAGAGCATGGCACAAGCTGCACATCTTGAACACCTGCGCTCTGCCTGCCCGGTGATGAATTCCCTCATTGAGGAACACGGGCCCCTGCATCTTGAACCTCAGCCGGTGGAGAACTACTTCGGGATTCTTGTCTCGACCATTGTGGGTCAACAGCTTTCAGCTCAAGCCGCGAGGACCATCACCGCTCGACTCACTGATCGTGCGGGAGAGATGACCCCGCAGGCAGTCATCACCCTCAGCGCAGAGGACCTGCGAGCCTGCGGCTTATCTCAATCCAAGACCACAGCAATTCTGAACCTTGCCCTCAAGTTCGACGGAAATCACCTTCCCGTCGAAGACTTTGCACACATGCCCCAAGAGGATGTCCACGCCCTCTTGATCAAGGAGCCGGGCATCGGCCCGTGGACGAGTGAGATGTTCATGCTCGAAGCACTCGCTAAAGAGGACATCTGGTCACTGGGTGATGCCGCATTGCGCAAAGCAGTCAGAAACAATTTCGGGGAAGACGTCGACATCGATGACATC
>JBEGKV010000124.1:0-3703 GCA_041183925.1 Actinomycetota bacterium | reverse complement strand
CACCAAAGGAGTGCTGCAGACGAACCAGGGTCTCGACGATTTCGTCTACGTCGGTGGTATCAAGCACCAGTGGAATGGAGTCGAGCCCGGCAAAACGCTTGAATAGAGCAGATTTGCCCTCCATCACGGGAAGAGACGCGGCGGGACCAATGTCTCCCAAGCCCAACACAGCAGTGCCATCGCTCACCACAGCAACCAGTCGGCTAGCCCAGGTGTGAGTTTGTGCCACCGAGGCATCATCATGGATCGCGCGGCACACTTCTGCAACACCGGGGGTATAGGCAATGGAAAGGTCGCGTTTGCTCTCGATAGGTGCGCTGAGGACAATCTCGAGCTTGCCACCTTCGTGGGCAGTCTCCGTTAAGAAGCTCTGGCCTGTCTCGAGCCAGAAGTGTGGGGTGTTACTTCACGCCGCGCGGTGTAAGGGAAACCGGGAGAAGTAACGGTGGGCAGATTCACAAGCCTGAGTGAAAGTGTAGCTTGGCTCTGGCTTCGAGGGTTGTTCCGTTACGAAACAGTGTGTCTCGAGGTGTTAGATGTGGCGGCCTCCTGAAACCTCCACGACGTTGCCGGTCATATAGCTCGAGAGGTCACTGGCCAGGAACAAGACAATGTTCGCGACTTCTTTCGGCGTACCAAAGCGTCCCAGGGGAATCTCCTTCTTACGAGACTCCTGCACATCGGCGGGCATGGCATCCAGCATGGCGCTTTCGATCAGGCCGGGCTGAATGGCGTTAATACGAACCCCCGCAAATCCGACCTCTTTAGCAGCTGCCTTCGTCAGACCCACGATGCCGGCTTTAGCCGCGCTGTAGTTGGTCTGGCCAGCGTTACCGACCTTGCCCGAAATGGACGAGAGGTTAATGATGGAACCTCCGCCATGTTCTCGCATCCAGCCGGCAGCTGCGCGCGTGCCCAGCCAGGAACCTTTGAGGTGCACGTCGATGACGAGATCGAAGTCATCGATGCTCATCTTCTTCATGGTGGCGTCACGCGCAATCCCGGCGTTGTTCACCCAGATATCCATCTGGCCAAAGTGTGCGGTGGTCTCCGCCACGACAGCATCCACCGCGTCAGGGTCTGAGACCCCCGCGGTGATAGCCAACACCTTGTCGCCCGCATCGAGACGCTGAACTGCGGCAGCGAGGGCATCAGCTGAAATATCGGTGAGAACCACAGCTGCGCCGTTATCGAGGAAAGTGCGCGCGATGGCGTCACCGAGGACTCCTCCGGCACCGGTCACCACGGCAACTTTGCCCTCAAGGAGTGCGGTGTGAGTATTAGGCAAAGTAGAGCCCTCCGTTGACGTGAATAGTCTGTCCGTTCACCGCAGAAGCGCGGTCGGTGACCAAGAATTCGATGGCCGCAACAATTTCGTCTTGTGTGAGGAAACGCCCCAGTGGTGAACCCGCAGTGATGGTCGCGCGCTGTTCGTCTGACAGGGTGGCGGTCATCGGGGTTTCGGTTGCTGCCGGGGCGATGAGGTTGGTGCGAATCCCTTGGGCACCCAGTTCTCGCGCATAGGACCGAACGAGACCGTTGAGGGCTGCTTTCGAGGCGGAGTAGCCACCCTTGCCCATCAAGCCACCGCCGTTGAATGCAGCAGCAGAACCCATCACCACGAAAGATCCGGTAAGCCCGTGCTCAACCATGTTGCGGGCGACGGATGAAAGAACGTGGTGAACACCGAGCACGTTGACATCAAGCACCTTGCGGAACTCCGCAGAGCTGAGCTGCAGAAGCGGCGTCTGCGAGACAATCCCCGCCGCCGCAACCACATCCGTGATGGGCAGTTCAGCACAGAGACCTGAGATCGCCGTTTCAACCGCTGTCTCATCGGTGACATCCGCCACGAGTGCACGGTGCCCGTGACCGGGCAGGCGGATAAGTGCTGTGGTGACGTTGTCATCGCGGTCCATCAGCACAATGGTGGCGCCCTGTTGGGCGAGTTGCTCGGCAGTGGCGAACCCAATGCCTGATGCGCCGCCGGTGATGAGAACGGTGTGACCGTCAAAGAGTTGAGTCATGTGTTTAGACAATCGCGAGAGCGTTGGCGGGGCTTCCCGCACCACCAACGAGGTTGAGGGGTTCAGCGGTGAGAAAAACGTCATAGTGGCCAGAAGCGGCGCAGGCGTCACCGAGTTCATCAAGATCCCAGAGCTCGCCCAGGGTGAAGCCCAACAGGCCAATGAGAAGGCGGTGCAACATCCCCGTGTGACTGGATGCTTCCATCCGGCCTTCTTGCTCAGCGATGGTGGGCAGGTTAACCCGGTTCGCAGGCCATGCTTCCACGGCCAAGTTGTCGGCAGCAATCATGGCAGCGTGAGTGTTCCACAACCATGCAGCAATCTCTTCGCTCTGGGCCAGGCCGGCAGAAAGAACGGGGTCTCCGGGAGTATGCAGTCCCTTGCGGTAATCAGCAATCCAGCCGGTGCGCAGCAGCAGAATATCCCCGGGCAGCAGAGTGGTGTGCTGGGATGCCAGGGTGGCCTCGAGGTCCTCAACCGTGAGCTGTTCATCACTCATCGTGTTAATAGGACGACCAATGCTCTCCCGGTATCGGGCCACATCGATCAGCACACCGCGACCGGTGATTCCTCGCTCCGCCACGTTGTGAATGCTGAGTTCACCGTGTTCGGTGTCAAGAATGTCTCCACTGACGCCGTTATAGAACCCGCGGTCTGGGTGAGCGAAGTGGCGCAGGCTGTCGATCTGGGTCGAAGCTTGGGTGAAGAAGCTATCGAGGCGCTCGTCGCGGTGGAACTCGTTCAACCCAAACATGTCGTGCTGCACGAGCCCGCGGTGACTGATCAGCGCGGGGGTAAAGAAGTTGAGCGAGAGGTTCAGATTAATCACTCGACCCGTGCGAATGCTCTGCTTAGCTGCGAGCACACGTTCAGGGTTTAAGTGGTTCAGAGTCCCTAACCGATCCTCTGCTCCAAACACGCCCCAGGCGTCTGGATAGAGGGAGCCCTCATGCTGAGGAAGCTCCTGATAGGTCGGGAAGGGACTCTGCGCCATCGCTTCGTAGCTAGGTTGAAAAACCTAGGCTTGAGTCTTTACTTCGTGGATCTCGATCATGTTGCCCGCAGGGTCCGTGAGGAAGATCTGGTGCCAGCCCTTGACAGACCAGATGCCCCAGTCGTCGAAAGGAATGTTGTTAGCGGTGAGCTGAGCTTTGATTTCTTCGATGTTGTCGGTACGGAAAGCGTAGTGACCACCGATGAGGGGGTTCACAGAGTGCTTCTCCTGCAGAGCCAAGTAAGGCTGACGCTGGGTGACGTGAATCTGAAGTTCGTCGGGGTCGCCAGCTTCATAGAACTTCGCTGCGTCTGCCCATGCTTCGTCACCATCGGTGGTTTCAGCGGCTGATGTCGCGATCATGGGTGGTGAAGGAAGGAGGTTGAGGCCCAGTGCCTTTTCGTAAAAATCAGCCAGCGTCGACATGTTGTCGGAGGTGACGTTAACGTGGTGCAGTCTCAAATATGCCATCGGATTTATTCCTCTCGTTTCCTATGACTCTGTCACGACTATTACCTACAAGTCCAATATCAAATTGACAGGCTTTTATGTAATTATTCCTCTGAATCGAGGTAAGAACTCTCCGACGTGCTGAGAGGCTTTTTCGGGGTGGGCAGGATGGACTCCGCCACGTCGATGACCGAGGCCACGGCAGCCGAGGTGTTATCTGCCCGCCAGGCCA
>JBEGKV010000123.1:0-3350 GCA_041183925.1 Actinomycetota bacterium | reverse complement strand
TGATGTCAGACTCTACGTCGCGCAATTCCATGCGTGCGTTCCTTTTCGTGGCGGTGAGACGAGGCCTCAGTTGTGGGCATTGACCGGAGTTGTCAACAAAAGTTGACCTCCCTGTCGCTCAACTCTAATACCGGGAAGGTGTGCTTCGCCTTGTCCATGCCAATCTGTCACCAGCCGGGTAATTGCAGCCGTGTGTGCAGCGCTCAGACTGACTCCGAAAACGTCGAAGGCACTGCGGCGAATCACGCGGTTGAGCACGGCAGGAGACAGATTCTCCAGCTTAGAAATCTGCAGAGTCGCAGCAGGACCACCCTTTTCTCCCTGCACCGGAACCAACACGGTGGGCATGACCTGAGCGGCGAGGTCATCGAGAACTTCAGCATCCTGTTGCAATTGTTCTGCGGTGCGAGCGAGGGCTTCCGCAACTCCTGGACCGAGCTCCTTCTCCAACACCGGTAGCACACTCTGGCGAATGCGCACGCGGGTGTAGTGGGGGTCATCGTTGTGTGGGTCGTTCCAGGGCAGAAGACCCTGATCAGCACAGGCCGCAACGGTGGCCGATCGCCTCAGCCCCAGCAGGGGCCGGCGATAGGCGCCGTTGACCGGTTTCATTCCCGACAGGCTCGTAGCACCTGCACCCCGAGTGAGCCCTAGTAAGACCGTCTCGGCTTGGTCATCCAGTGTGTGACCCAACAGCACCGCAACAACACCAAGTTCTGCGATGACCGCGTCGAACGCGGCATAGCGGGCTGAGCGGGCATCGGCCTCGGGACCGTCCACCGCAACCACATTGACGCGCCGAATAATCACCGGGTCCAGACCAAGATCTGCAGCGGCAGCAGCAGCGGCCTGGGCCACCTCGGCCGAGCCTGCTTGTAACCCGTGGTCGATGATCAGTGCACCTGCCCGCAGACCTGCCCGCGGCGCTTCAAAAGCAAGGCCCGCCGCCAGAGCAAGGGAGTCTGGACCGCCACTCAGAGCAACCAAGACCAAGCTGTCTGCTGACAGATCAGCAAGATTTTCCCGAATGGCACGACGAACGTCGGCCACGTCGGGCGTGAGTCTCGGGCGCTCGGTCATCATCAAGTAACCTTATGAGGTATTCATCTCAACCGTGAAGGAGCCCCTCGTGGCCGCTTACGACGTCGTCGTTGAAATTCCCAAGGGAAGCCGTAACAAGTATGAAGTTGACCACGAAACTGGTCGCGTTTATCTTGACCGCGTGCTGTTCACCACTTTCGTATATCCCACCGATTACGGCTACTTCGAGAACACTCTCGGACTCGACGGAGACCCCGTTGATGCTCTCGTTCTTCTCGAATACCCTGTGTTTCCCGGTGTTGGTGTGAAGGTTCGCCCCGTCGGCGTCCTCAACATGAGCGATGAGGCTGGCTCAGATGCCAAGGTCATCTGCGTGCCAGCTAAGGACCCACGCTGGGCACACATCCAGGACATCGAGGATGTGCCTGAGCAGACCCGTAACGAGATTGACCACTTCTTCAAGCGTTACAAGGACCTTGAACCTGGCAAGTTTGTCAACGTTGAAGGTTGGGGCAACGCCGCAGAAGCTGAGCAGATCGTGATTGACGGTTTTGCTCGCCTCAAGGCTGAAGGCCACTAACAACGTCTTTACCAACGAGAAAGCCCCCGCTCAGTGAGCGGGGGCTTTCTGCATCAAGGCGAATCTTTAGAGCGGAGCTCCTCGGTCAGCCATAAAGGGCTCAGGGTCAATACCGTTGAAGGCGGGGCTGTCGTGGACTTCAAAGTGCACGTGGCAACCAGTAGCTAGACCAGTTGCGCCCACGTGCGCGATGACCTGTCCGGGAGAAACAGTGTCGCCATAGCCAACCTCGATACCATTCGGGGTGACGTGGCCATACCGGGTTCGGATACCGCCACCGTGGTTAATTTCCACCATGTAGCCATACCCTCCACCGATAGCACCGGCATAGGTCACACGACCTCCGGATGCTGCGTAAATGGGTGAGCCGCAGCCAGCTGCTAAGTCAGTGGCGTTGTGGAAAGAACCAGTCCACCCCACACCTGGAATATAGAAGTTGTCACGGGGACCCCAGGTGCTCGACACGTATCCGTTAGGAACGGGATGGGTCCAGCCTGCACCGGAAACTGAAATACCTCGAGATGCAGCTTCAGCTGCAGCACGTTCAGCAGCCAAACGTGCCTGCTCGGCAGCAATACGTGCAGCCTCTGCCACTCCAGCTTCATAGCCAGCAACGGTGGCCGCTGTAGCATCCTGCAATGCCAGGAGCTGGGCCTGCATGATCATTTGTTGGTTGTTGCTTTCCGTGAGCTTCGCTTCAGCTGCTTCCTGAGCGGCCGTGGCCGCAGCAAGCGCTTCTTCAGCCTTGACACGAAGTTCTTCTCGGGCCTTCACCGCAACTTCAGCCTGCTTGGACAAAGACTCTGCTTCATTCTTAGCGGCCTGGGCTGACTCATAAATTGCGTTGGAGCGCTCGGCCATCTTGCTCATGTTGCCCAGTTTGCTGAGCAGCTTATCCGCGCCGTCAGACGTTTTTTCCATCAGCAAGTTCATGCTGAGGTCACTTCCACCTGAGCGATACAGCTGTGCAGCTAACCGACCGGCCTGCTTCGATGCAGCATCTGCTTCAGCCTGACTCTTGGTTGCTTGCGTGGAGAGCAGATCTGCCGTTTGTTCAGCAGCGCCGTACTTCTCCAGGGCGACACCATATTCCTCACCCTTTGCAATAGCTTCGGCCTGAGTCGCGGCAACTTCTGCTTCCAGACCAGCAATCAATCCTTGAATTTCAGCAATCTGAGCGTTCTTTGCCGCCTCATTGCCTCGAGCGTTTTCGACGTCTGCCCAGGAGGGATAGTCGGTGGCGGAGGCGGATTGTGCAACGACAATTCCCGACAGCAAGCCAGCCACCGCAAGTACGGTGGCGAAAATATAGGCGCGCGAATAACGCATGGAAAGCACCGACGCTATGCGCGATTTCGGTGTGTGAATCATGCGATTCTCCTCTGGGATTTAGGCACGGTCTTTTGACAGTAACAAGCGAACTTGGAGAAAGCTGGGAAGGCTCTCCGAAGGTGCCATTACCCCGATTGGCGCAGCACAGATAATTTCCCTATGCTTATCTCTCGGTAGTTGCTTTATTTCTGCTTCTTGGCCCCATCGTTTAGCGGCCTAGGACGGCGCCCTTTCACGGCGTTAACACGGGTTCGAATCCCGTTGGGGTCACCAGGATGTAGAATAATTCAGTTACCAAGTAAGGCCCTGTAGCGCAGTTGGTTAGCGCGCCGCCCTGTCACGGCGGAGGTCGCGGGTTCAAGTCCCGTCAGGGTCGCGGATGACCCTTCTTCGGAAG
>JBEGKV010000122.1:0-6906 GCA_041183925.1 Actinomycetota bacterium | reverse complement strand
GCAATATCGACCCGCACCGCCGCGGGATCCTGCTGGGCAATAAAGCTATATTTGCCCACGACAACTTTCTTGCCCTCGATATTGGCCGTGAGCCCGGCCGCGGTGGTCTCGACGACCTCGTTACAGGGGGTGACGGTGAGGGAACGAAGCCTGGCCCCCTGCACAATCGAATGAGCCAGGGTGTGGGCAGAATATTGCTCGGCAATGGCGGCCAAGCGCACCAGTTCGTTTTCGTCGACCACACCGACGCTCACCACAGAGCTCAGCACAGGCTGACCGTGGGTGAGGGTTCCGGTTTTATCGAAGGCCACGGTTTTGATGCGGGCAAGCTTTTCCAGCGTTCCACCGTTTTTCACGATGATGCCGTGGCGGGCAGCGCGGCTCATGCCGGCGATGAACGCTACCGGTGCCGCAATGATGAGCGGGCAGGGGGTGGCCACGACGAGCACTTCCGCAAAGTGAGTGGGATTGCCGCTGATAATCCACGCAGTAATGGCCAACACATAGGCCACGGCAGTGAACGGGACCGCATAGCGGTCTGCCAGACGCACAAAAGGCGCCTTACTTTCTGCCGCCTCGGTGACCAGCGCCACGATGCGCTGATACTGGCTGTCTTCCGCGCGGGCGGTCACCTTCATGCGGAATGCGGCAGACCCATTGACCGATCCACTGATCACCTGATCCCCACGCACCCGCTCAACCGGAATACTTTCACCAGTGAGCGAGGATTCGTCCAGGGTTGCTTCGTCGGAGAGCAGGATGCCATCGACCGGAATGAGTTCACCGGGCTTGACCACGACGACGTCCTCCAGAGCAAGTTCTGTCACGGGACAGTCCGCGGTGGTCGCTCCGGTGTTCCCTCCGGTGGTGACTTCACGGTGAGCAATCTGGGGACTGTTGTTCAGGAGCGACGTGAGCTCGCGCTTGGCGCGGCTCTCGGCATAGTCTTCGAGGGCTTCCCCGCCGGTGAACATGAGCACAATAATGATGCTGGCCCAGTACTCTCCCACCAGCACGGTGGCAATGATGGCGGTGACGGCCAGGACATCAATGCCCCAGCTGCCCTTCATGATGGAGCGCACCATGCCGACGGATTCTTTCGCGGCAACGGCCAAGGCAAAGATGCTGATGGTCCAGCGAGCAGCAACTTCCAGCCCAGTCAGGGCAAGAACCCCGCCGACGAGCGCCAGCACGATCGTCGACGCGAACACGGGGTATCGCAGAACGAAGGGCTTCTGGGCGGTCACGGTACTACTCTGTCACATCGAATAAAACGGATGTGTTAACGACTAATGGGCCCCACGAGGGGGCCCATTAGTAAGGGATACTGCGAAAACTTAGTTGCAGGTGCAGCGTTCGTTTTCAGGAACGCCCCACAGTGCTTCTTCAATGTGCTGGCCGCAACCAGTCCACGTGGTCTTTCCGCATGAGCCACATTTAGCTGGGCTGCACATAGTTACCTCCGGAGGTGATTGTTATACGGTAATTCGTATACCCCCCAGGGTATCAGAACTCTCGCTATTCGTCGAGCTGAATTTCTTCACAACTCTCACGTATTGTTTACCAGTCTTTTACATTCTGCACCTGCAGATTCTCAGGAATGAGGAATACTCTTGAGGTATGGGGAACTACGTATTAGAAGAACTGTCAGCAAAAACGATCGTCGCGGCGAACTCGCTCACGCTCAAGCCCGGCCAAGAACAGTTTGTTGCCCCGACGTCCTACGCCCTCGCTGAGTCCTACTTCAACCCCGCCACCGAATGGCCTCGGGTTGTCCTCGAAGGCGACACCGTGGTGGGCTTTATCCGCGGTCACTTCGATGCTGAATCAGACCAGCCCGAATTTCGCTCCTGCATCTGGCGCATTACTGTTGCCGCCACGGCCCAGGGCAAAGGTGTCGGTCGCTTCGCCATTGAAGCCCTAGCCCAAGAAGCTAAATCCCGAGGATTCACCTCCCTCACCGTGCTCTGGGAGGGCGGCGCCGAAGGCCCCGGTAAGTTCTTCCACAAGCTCGGCTTTGTTGAGATCGGCACGTCTCGCTTCGGCGAGACCATCGGAGAGCTTTCGCTCTAGAGACCACCAACACAGATCACACAGAAAAAGGACCCGGTTTCCCGGGTCCTTTTTGTTATGGATCTGAGTTCTAGCGCAGACGCACTGAGAGGCAGGTGACGCACCCTTCGAGCTTTTCAAACTCGGAGATGTCCACCGCGATGACGCGGTAGCCGAGTTCGCGGAACAGTTCTGCAGACTTAGGCGCCGAGGAGGACATGAGCACGGTGTCGGGTGCCAGAACCACAACGGCGGTGCCGTGAGCTTCAGGAACAGCGAGGAAGCGCTCAAAGATGTTCTGGTCGTCGACCAGTGGTGGGTATCCGATCACGGTGCCATCTGGCAGAGCGGTCACCGCAGTCTTGAGGTGAAGTGCTTTGGTCACAGGAACGGCAATGACGTTGTAGCCCAGGGGCGCTGCAATGGCACGCAACTGGCGAATACCTGCTCACAATGCGGTCCACCTTCACGCCCAGCTCCACCAGTGCAGCCTCGGTTGCTTCAACCTCGGGCTTGCGGCTGTCTGCACCAGGGTTGGTGATGACAGCAAGCTTGCCAAGCATCACCACGGTGTCTTCCACAAAGACGCTGTCAGCGAGGTCATCACGGGGAGCAACCTCCACGGTCTGCCATCCCGCAGCGTTGAGAGCGGCAACATAGCCATCCCACTGCTTGTCAGCGAGTTCCAGGTCGACCTGCTTGCGCTTGATGTGGGTGACAAGACCATCAGCCAAGGTGGAAGCAGGTGCACGCACCAATGCCACCTTGGTGGCCACGTTCTGCCCACCACGAGACAAAAGTGAACGCCAGATGCCTGAACCGGCGGTGACGGTTGCCACGGTACCGAACACGATGAAGATGAGGTTCACGCCAAAGAGGGAACCCAGCACACCAGCGATGAGGTCAGGACCGGAAGCACCCTGCAAACCTGCCTGGATAAACATGCCCAGAATGGCGGACACGACAGAAGCCACCAGACCGGCAACCCAGGCATAGCGGCGACGGGCCAAGAAGCCGAGAATGCCGGCAAAGAACACCAGAATAAACAGCACGATGCTGGCATAGATGAAGAAGAAGCTGGCCTGCCACAGGATCGTCGGGTCAGGGTTCTGACCGATGAAGAAGGTCAAAATGGTGGCATTTTGCGCAATGGCCGAGACGGCCAGTGCAGACAAAATAGCTGCCACAAGGCGACGAGTACTGAACATAGTGTTTTTATCCTTTAGTGGAAGAAGTGGCGTTCGCCGGTGAAATACATGGTGACGCCAGCCTTCTGAGCTGCCGCAATAACTTCCTCATCGCGCACCGAACCACCAGGCTGCACAACAGCCTTGATGCCGGCAGCCAGGAGAACCTGGAGGCCATCGGCGAAGGGGAAGAAGGCGTCGGAGGCTGCCACTGAACCAGCAGCACGGTCACCGGCACGGTTGACCGCAAGGTGGCAGGAGTCAACACGGTTGACCTGGCCCATGCCGACGCCGACAGAAGCGCCGTTCTTGGCCAGGAGAATGGCGTTGGACTTCACCGAACGGCAGGCCTTCCACGCAAACTCAAGGTCAACCAGGGTTTCCTGGTCTGCGGGCTCACCCGAGACGAGCTGCCAGCTGCTGCGCAGTGCACCGACCTCAGCGTCGGGATCAAAGAGGTCGGCATCCTGCAGCAAGAATCCACCAGAGATCTGGCGCAGTTCCTGTGCTTCACGGCCAAAGTTCTCGGGCAGACGCAACAGACGCAAGTTTTTCTTGGTCTTCAGCAGGGTGAGTGCATCCGGCTCGAAGTCGGGTGCGACGAGCACCTCGGTGAACACTTCACTGACCTGCTCCGCCATCTTGAGAGTGACGGGACGGTTGGCCGCAATCACGCCACCGAAAGCAGAGACGGGGTCGCACTCGTGAGCGAGGCGGTGGGCTGAAGCAATCTGGTCCACAGCCTTGTCGCGGCCGACGGCAATGCCACAGGGGTTCGCGTGCTTGATAATCGCAACAGCCGGGTTGATGAAGTCATAGGCGGCGCGCACAGCAGCATCGGCGTCCACAAAGTTGTTGTAGGACATTTCCTTACCACCGAGCAGAGTGGACTGAGCAATGCCGTGACCGCCCTGTTCAAGGTAGAGGGCTGCTTCCTGGTGCGAGTTCTCGCCGTACCGCAGCACCGAACCGCGCTGAGCGGAGACCGAGAAGGTGTCCGGGAACTTCTCGTCACGCACAAACCATGAGGAGACGGCAGAGTCATAGGCAGCCGTGTGAGCAAAGGCTTCGGCCGCGAGCGAGCGACGCTGAGCAATGGTGGTGCCGCCTTGAGCAACAGCTTCAATAATCTCGCCGTAGCGTGCGGGAGACACCACGATGGCCACATTGGCGTGGTTCTTGGCCGACGCACGAACCATGGCAGGACCGCCAATGTCGATCTGCTCAATCACGTCAGAGTCAGCAGCACCGGATGCCACGGTCTCCCGGAAGGGGTAGAGGTTGACCACAACGAGGTCGAATGCCTTGATGCCGAGCTCATCGAGCTGGTCGGCGTGCGTCTGCAGGCGCAGGTCAGCCAAGATGCCGGCGTGCACGGAGGGGTGCAGGGTCTTCACGCGTCCATCGAGAGACTCGGGGAACCCGGTGATCTCAGAGACGTCTTTGACCTGGTGACCGGCGTCACGAATGGTCTGCGCGGTGGAACCGGTCGAGATGAGCTCCACACCGGCTGCGCTGAGGGCGCCGGCTAGATCAAGCAGTCCGGTCTTGTCGCTGACCGAGATCAGTGCGCGACGGACCGGAATCAAGTCGCGGTGGTTGTAAAGGCTGGGGTCGTGTGAAGGGCCGCTCATCAGCGTGCTAACTCCTGAAGGTTGACGTGGGCGTGGGCGATATTGCGAACGGTGTGAACAATGAGTTCACGTTCGACAATCTTGATGCGCTCGTGCAGCGTTGCTTCGGTGTCATCAGCAGTGATGGCCACCTCCACCTGAGCTATCACGGGGCCAGTGTCGACGCCCTCGTCGACAATGTGGACTGTTGCGCCGGTGACAGTTGCGCCATCCGCCAGAGCGTCACGCACCGCGTGCGCTCCCGGATACAGCGGCAACAGTGCCGGGTGCATGTTGATGAGGTTGGGTGAGAACGCAGAAACGACGTTCGCAGGAAGAATGCGCATGAATCCCGCGCAGACAACGAGGTCGGGAGAGTACGTCTGAATTTCAGCGATGAGTGCTTCACCCCAGGCCACGCGGTTGGCGTAGTCAGCTGGCGAGACAACAAAAGTGGGAACCCCGAACTCACGCGCATGTGCCAAACCAGACGCGTCATTGTCGGCGCCCACCGCGATGATTTCTGCGGGGTAGGCCTCGTCACTGCATGCCTCTAAGAGCGCACGGAGATTAGAACCTGATCCAGAGATCAGGACGACGAGTTTGAGCACCCGATAATTCTACCGCGGTGAACTCAGCTGATTTTCTGCGCGGAGTCTGCGGAGGCAGCTGACTTCTCACGGGGGGCGCGGCTGTCTGACCGTGAGCTGGCCAGCATGCCCAAACTGGCAGCAATGAAGAATTCGATGGCCGCGATGCCGCCGGTCCGAAGCGCGTTCGGTCCGACGTCCATCAGTCGGCCAGGACCTGCGGCTCCCCCGCTGGCCCAGCTCATGAAACCGATGAGGAATCCACCGACCAGAGCAATGCCTAGCACTGCGGCAAAGATCCAGCGCAACTGTGGCCCGCTTCCCAGGGCATGAACTAGCTTGGGGCGCAACTAGCTTGGGGCGCAGCATCAGGCCTGCAATGAATGCAGCCGCAATGGGAACCAATAACCCTAAGAAGCCAAATGCCATATCTGCGGTGGGCAGGGCACCCAAAACAGGCAGCGAGGGCAACAGCCCGAGGTCAGTTCCCACGGGAGAGACCAGAGATCCGGTGCCCAGGGCAAAACCGGTGCCAATAAACCAGGAAGCAACCCAGATGACAAAGTTGGGCATAAACATCAGCTGCGCTGCGGTCAGAATTAAGCTTCCACCCCCGCCGCCTTGCAAGCCTTCGTAGAGGCCCAGAATCGTGGAGAAGTTCCCAATGATGAGAATGGCCAAGGTGATCGCAGAGAACGCAATAACCGAGGTGGCCACAATCACACCGCCGCGCACTGCGGTAGCCAGAACAACGCGAACCTGCTGAGACAGTCCGCTCGCCCAGCCCACCACACGTTTTTGCACGCGTTCAGCCCGGCCACCTGAATGTCCCACTTCACCACGAGCGCCAATGACCAGACCCAGGGCGAAGAAGGCCGTTGGGAATGACAACGCCATCCATAACGTGGGCATGGCGCTGGTCTGGAGCGCAGAGAGCGCAATGAGCACCGTCAGGCCGCCGAAGGTACTGATGGCGGCCACGGGGCCCACGAAGCGTGCGCCGGATTCCAGAGACTTTCGACCCAGCCGCACACCCATCAAGATGGTGATCAATGCAAAGCTCAACGGAGCAATCGACACCAAGAAGGGAAGTTCTGCCCCGGGCAGGCCAATGGCTGCAGCCAGTGTTGGTTCCAGCGTGATGGTGAGGTCAACACCGTGACCCACCAGCCAAATATCTGCCGATGCGCGCCAGAATACGTCCCACCCGATGTCAAGATCGAGCCGGGCCGCCCACATAATGCTCAGCGGAACAAGGGAAATACCGACCCCAATGGCTACGGCGAGGAAAGACTCCAGCGCAGCAAGCAGAGCAATGAGGGTGCGGTTCACCCCTTGATGCTATGACTTTTTAGCGGCAGGCTTCTTCGCGACAGGCTTCTTTGCCGCAGTTGCAGGCTTCTTCGCTGCCGAAGATGCCTTCCGTGCGGGTGCTGCCTTCGCTGCAGGTGCTGGCTTTGCTGC
>JBEGKV010000121.1:0-4094 GCA_041183925.1 Actinomycetota bacterium | reverse complement strand
TTGCCACATCCACGCTTGCCTTTGTTTTTCAACGACAGCACCCTCAATGTCCACATCCGGCATTGCTCGAAGTGAACGGGGAAGCCACCATGCACGATCTCCCATCAGCCACATAAACGCAGGGATGATTGTCATTCGAACCACAAGCGCATCAAAGAGAACACCGACGGCCAAAGCCAATGCCATGGATTGGATGGTCGCTGCTCCTCCGGGCACGAATGAGAAGAACACGGCCGCCATGATCAATGCCGCTGCAACGACAACACGAGCTGATGCAGTGAACCCGTGGGTCACTGATTCATGAGCGTTTCGCGTTTCGACGTAATGTTCACTCATTCGGGATACCAAGAAGACCTGGTAGTCCATTGCTAAACCGAAAAGCACAGCCATGACCATGATCGGCATGAAGGAAATAATCGGCCCGGGTTTAGCCAAACCAAAAATGTCAGCGGCGAATCCCTGCTGGAAGATGGCTGAAGTGACTCCGAATGCAGCGGAGACAGAAAGTAAGAAGCCCAGGGTCGCCGATAACGGAACAGCAACCGACCGGAAGACGATAAGCAGCAATACCAAGCTGAGCCCGACAACAATGATGGCGAAGGGCAGAATTGCACCAGAAAGCACTTGAGAAATATCAATATTCAGAGCTGTCTGGCCGGTAATTTCGTAGCTGAACCCGTTTGCTTTTTCGAATTCAGCGGCTTTGTCTCGTAGGTCGTGGACCAGGGCTTCCGTATCAAGTGAGTCTGGCGATGTAGTTGGAATGATCGAAACTATGGCGGCATCGAGACCAGGGTTTGGATATGCAGCACTGACACTGGCAACACCCTTGACGCCCTTAAAGCTGTCAGAGAAGTTCGAAAGTGTATCGGCGATTTTCGTCACATCAGTGTGAGAAATATCTGCGATTGCAACGAGCGGGCCATTAGCACCGGGGCCCCAGCCCTGTGCGATGGCATCGTAACCAGTCCGCGTAATGCTTCCTGCAGGATCAGCTCCCGCGTCTGGAAGTGCAAGCCGCATGTTGAGGGCTGGCAACGCGATGGCGCCAAGAGCCGCCACTGCGATGATCAGTGTGACCAAAGGTCGTCGAGTGATGGTCTTGATCCATTTCGCTCCCAAGGTGGTGGGAACAACTTCCGTCTCCCGGCGGAATGCACGGGAGTTAGGTTTGGGCACTAACTTTTTGTTGGCAATAGACAGCAGAGCAGGAAGCAAAGTAATGGCGGCGAGCATAGAGACGATGACACCGGCAGCTGCGCCAATTCCCATTGCAGATAAGAAGGGAATGCCCACGACGAGGAGTCCAAGAAGGGCAATGACAACTGTCGCTCCGGCAAAGAGAACGGCGGTTCCTGCTGTGGCAGTTGCTACCGCAATGGATTCTCGAATCTCCATCCCATGTGCGACTTGTGTTCGATGTCGAGCAATGATGAACAGGGCGTAGTCAATTCCTACGGCAAGTCCCAGCATCTCTGCCAGAACAGGTGTTGTGCTGGACAAGTTGATGAACTGGGAGCTCAACGTGATCAAACCATCGGTGATGAGAACGCTCATTATGGCCATCAACAAGGGCATTCCCGCAGCTAACAGTGCTCCGAATGTGATGGCAAGAACCACATAGGAGATTGCAAGACCAATTGCTTCAGTAGCATCACCATGTCCAGGCGCATCTGGAACACCGCTGTATGCCAGCTTGAGATTGCTCCCCGAGACGGCGTCGCTAGCTGCCTTTTGAACATCGTTGTATTGAGATTGGGTCAGATTCGCCTGAGGCACAGTCATCGTCAAAGTGACATAGGCCATGGAGCCATCAGTTGAGATTGCCTGCCCTGGTTGGTCTGTTGAAGAGGTAAATGGACTCTGCACAGAATCAACACCGGGAACCTTGCTCAGATTTTCTTCGGCATGAGCAATGATTTCTTGTTGCGCAGTAATTTTGTCCCCGTCAGGAGCAATGAAAATTACTTTGATACTGGCGTTTGAGGCCGCGGGAGGAAATCTCTCCTCCAACATGTCCAGTGCAACTTGAGCCGGTGTTCCCGGAATACTAAAAGACGGATCAAACCGAGATCCGAAGACGAGGGACCCTCCGAAGATTCCAGCCAAGAGCAAAATCCACGCGATGAGAACGGTATACCGACGGCGCGCAGACCAGGCACCAAGTCGATAAAGTAACGCGGACATAGAGACATGTTATCTGGATAGCGGACGACCCAAAATGAATATGAATCACGGTTACAGCAGCCCAGGAAAAAGATAAGCCCCTCCGAAGAGGGGCTTATATGGTGGCGTGTGAGGGATTCGAACCCCCGAATGCTGAGCAGTCTGATTTACAGTCAGATCCCTTTGGCCGCTTGGGTAACACGCCATCTCACTTCACCGTGAAAATTCACGACTAAGTGCCTCTCAACAATACCGGCGCGAGGCGATAGTTGAAAATCGTCGCCCCTACTTAATTTGCGCAGGAACCGCTCTCGCGTATTCATTTGCCTTATCGGCCACATCCACCATGTATTGAGGTACCTGGTTGTAGGCAAAGATCGCATCTTGCCAGCCCTTGACGGTCGACAAATCCCCGCCGGAGAAACAGAGGTAGCGGCCAGCGGCGAGGACAGAGTCATCAATGTTCTGGCCGTCCTCGTTGCCGTCATTGTTGCCGTCGCTGTGCCAGGCAGCCCAGGTCGGGGGAACAATTTGCATGGGCCCCACTGCACGATCAAATTCGGCTGTGCCATCAAAGTTGCCGTCGTCGAAGTCGGGCAATGCTTGCGTGTTGTTTTTGCCATCGAGGGGGATGCCAAAAATGGGCTCACTCATGGTGCCATTGGGCAGGATCTTGCCCCCGAAAATAGTCCCGTGGTGTGATTCGACCCAGCCAATTCCCGCCAAGGTGTTCCATGACAGGTGGCAGTTGGGATCCACCACACTGAGCCCAATGGCCACGCCCGCATAGGCGGTCAGTGCTCGCTCGGGAATACCAGTCTTCTGCGCGGTGTCTTTCACCCAGGCAGGATCAGGAAGTTCTGCGATGGGGCTGTGGGCCAACTGATCCAGGGTCAGTTCTGCCACATGGGGTGGATCCGGAAGGGCGGGAGCGAATGCTCCGCCCAGGCCGGAGTCCTGGGCCGCATTCGAACAAGACACAAAACCCCAGGTGGCAAGCCCCAGCACCACGAGCAGAATAATCAGCGCGCGGTTCCTTCGTACTTTCCTGGATGCCATCTGAATCCATTCTGTGTGTGCCCGCTGACAATTTCCCGAAGGCGAGCTGCGGATAACATGGATATAACATGGATGCATGGCTGATTCATCATTTGACGTAGTAAGCAAGGTCGACAAAATGGAGACCGATAACGCCCTCAACCAGGCAATCAAAGAGGTTGAGCAGCGTTACGACTTCAAGAACGTGGGCGCCTCCATTGAGTGGAGCGGCGAGAAGGTTCTCATGAAGGCCAACTCGGAAGAACGCGTGAAAGCAATCCTGGAAGTTTTTGAAGCAAAGCTGATCAAACGTGGCATTTCCTTGCGCAGCCTGGACGCTGGTGACCCCTTCCCCTCGGGCAAGGAATTCCGCATCGAGGCCAAGATGAAAGAAGGCATCGACCAGGAAAACGCCAAGAAGGTGACCAAGCTGATCCGGGACGAAGGCCCCAAGTCGGTCAAGTCACAGATTCAAGGCGATGTTGCGCTCCAGTTTGTGAACTTTCGCTAACGCCAGAACCTCGTGACAATGCCCGCCTGTTTCAGGCGGGCATTGTTGTTGTGGCTACTTAAAGCCGAGGATCTCTTCGCCCCAGGCTTTGCGGATCGCGCCGTCGGGGTCGTTCTCGATGGTGTCGGTGCCATTGATAATGAGTGTGGTTCGGGTGTTCTCGTCATAGCCTGGCCAGCTCAGCTCCAACCCCGTGTCCGTGTCGGTCGTGACCGGGTTTGTCGTTCGGGCAAAGCTCAGCCAGCGCGCCATGATGCGATGGGAGATTTCTTTGGCCTCTTTGAGGCCGCCCAGACGGAACTGCAGAGCCTTCTTCTCCGACAGCTTGTCGGGCAGGGTGCCAAAGACATAGGGAAGTTCGGTGGCATGGCTGGCGCCA
>JBEGKV010000120.1:2940-6333 GCA_041183925.1 Actinomycetota bacterium | reverse complement strand
AGAGTCGCTCACGGGGGGACTGCTGTGCGCGGCACTGACAGAAGTTCCAGGAGCCTCTGCCGTCGTCCGTGGGGGAGTTGTGGCGTATGCCACTGACCTTAAGTCACGTTTATTAGGTGTCGACGAAGAACTGTTAGCGACGCAAGGCCCTGTCGATGCCGAAACAGCCCTCGCCATGGCAGTCGGTGCCGCACAGCGACTAGGGGCAGATATTGGCCTGTCGACGACCGGTGTTGCAGGTCCAGAACCACAGGGTGGAAAATCTGTCGGAACGGTATTTATTGCCTGTAGTTGGGGAAATACCCACAAAGTAGAGGAATTATTCCTCTCAGGAACCCGGAATGAGATCCGATCCCTCACGGTTCATCACGCTTTAGCCCTGTTAGCCAGCGTTCTTTCCTAGAAACCTGAAACATGCCGGGAATAAAACTGTCGTAACCTAAGTTGATACAAGCAGACTCACATCTGGTTTTCAGGTTTCTGGAGCTAGCATGGGTGTTAGATGTAGAGGAACCTCAATGGTTCACAAGCGTAGGGAGGCACCATGATTCTTGTACGACAGGAAATCGGCGATGTTCTGCGCGACTACCGTTTGCAGAAAGGTCGCACACTGCGACAGGTTGCAAGCAAGGCCAGTGTCGCACTCGGTTACTTGAGCGAAGTAGAACGTGGCCAAAAGGAAGCAAGCTCAGAAATTCTCGCTGCCGTAGCGGATGCTCTGGATACTCCCATCTCGCAGATCATGCGTGAAGTGGGAGACCGTCTTGCTGTGATTGAGGGTCTTGAGCCTATGCGCTCGTTCCCCGACACTGTTCCTGACGAGTTCGTCAACGACTTCGTCGCAACCCGTTAGGCCTCGTGCGCCTCAGCGAATTTTGGCGTGCCGTCTCGGATGAGTTCGGTGAGGGTTATGGCCGCGTGCTGGTGAACGACCTTGTGCTCTCTGACCTCGGTTCAGTGACCTCGGCTGAGGCATTGCGTCAAGGTATCCCCGCGCGTGACGTGTGGCTGGCGCTGTGTAAGTCTGCAGACGTTCCGCGCACGCGCTGGTACGGCGTCGGTCTGCCGGAGCCCAAAAAGTAGCTCCAGTTTCGTCTTCTGCGAATTTTCAACACGCCGGCCCGTGTTCGAATATGTATTCGAAAAGAGCTAGTCTCCTACACATGCACTTGTTTGCACGTGTTATCCACACTGAAGCGGTTGCGGCAGTCAATGTCCGTGGCCACTTCTATGGTGAAACTCGTCCACTTAGGAGCATGCGCCTTGTCGTAAGCGCCCCGCAGCGCCCGTCCCGCCTTCACCGGCCGGTCGGTAGCGGAGGAGTAGCACGGCAGCCGATAGGCGAATCACCCTCGATAAATTAAGGAGACGGCCATGGCATCTGCCGCTGACCGCGAAAAAGCACTAGAAACAGCACTAGCCCAGATCGACCGCCAGTTCGGTAAAGGTTCCGTCATGCGCCTGGGAAGCGACGAGCGCGCTCCCGTCGAGGTGATTCCGACAGGATCCATCGCATTGGATGTTGCCCTCGGAATTGGCGGACTACCCCGTGGTCGCATCGTGGAGATCTACGGTCCAGAATCTTCCGGTAAGACGACCCTTACTCTGCATGCCATCGCAAATGCCCAGAAAGCCGGCGGTATTGCTGCGTTCATCGATGCTGAGCACGCACTCGACCCTGAATATGCCAAGAAACTGGGCGTAGATATCGATGCGCTTCTCGTCTCTCAGCCAGATACCGGCGAACAAGCCCTCGAAATTGCAGACATGCTGGTGCGGTCGGGATCTATCGATCTGATCGTTATTGACTCGGTTGCAGCCCTGGTGCCGCGCGCTGAAATTGAAGGTGAAATGGGTGACACTCACGTGGGTCTTCAGGCCCGTCTGATGTCTCAGGCCCTGCGTAAGCTCACCGGTGGATTGAACTCCACCAACACCACCATGATTTTCATCAACCAGCTCCGTGAAAAGATCGGTGTCTTCTTCGGAAGCCCTGAAACAACCTCTGGCGGTAAGGCGCTCAAGTTCTACGCCTCTGTGCGTCTGGACATTCGTCGTATCGAGACGTTGAAGGACGGTACCGACGCTGTCGGTAACCGTACCCGCGTCAAGGTCGTCAAGAACAAGATGGCTCCACCTTTCAAGCAGGCAGAGTTCGACATTTTGTACGGCATCGGTATTTCACGTGAGGGTAGCCTCATTGACTTTGGTGTCGATCACGGCATCGTCAAGAAGTCCGGTGCGTGGTACACCTATGAAGCAGATCAGCTCGGTCAGGGTAAGGAAAACTCTCGTAACTTCCTCCTCGAAAACCCCGCCATCGCGCTTGAGATTGAGCAGAAGATTCTGGCCAAGCTTGGCGTGGGTGCAGCAGCTGCAGAAGCAGCAGCATTGGAAGCTGCGGCGACGGCTGCCGAAGTCGAACCAGACTTTGCGGCACTCGATGAGGTTCGTAAGGGAGCCTGATCTCCGTGACCAACGTCACTTTTCTGCCCTGGGTTGATCCAGAACAGAATGCTCCTGTCGCCTCGCCCGGATTTTCGGGCGAGGCGCACCAGGGCAAAACTGTTCCGGCAGGAATTCAGCGCTTGAGCTCGGTGATGTTTACCGAGGTGGTCGACTCCGTCGAGCCAGAAGCTGACGCACAGTCCGTCGCGGCCCTTGATCTCGATGCCTTGGAACAAACCCTCCTGCGAAAACTCAACACTCGAGATATGACCGTGCACGAAGTTATGGTCTGGCTTCGTTCTCGCGATGCTGCCGAAGGTGATGCGGCCACCCTCGTTGACAAATTTGAACGGCTGAATTACCTCAACGATGAACGACTAGCTCAGGAACTCGTTATCCGTCTCAGTGAGCGCCGTGGCAAGAGCAAGAGCGTCATTGGAGGTGAACTTCGACAACGTGGTATTTCTTCCTCGCTGATCGACAGCGCTCTGGAATCACTGGATGAAGAAAATGAGTTGAGCAAAGCTACGGAGCTCGCTCTTCAACGCGTTCGACAGTTCAGCAAGCTGGATGATGCAACTGCAGAGCGCAGACTTGTTGGTTTTCTCTCCCGGAGAGGCTATTCCGGACAGACAGTCCGTGAGGCAAGCAAGCACGCTCTGGCAACTCGGCACTAGCTCCCCGCTATCGGTCGTAAACTTGAGGGGTTATGACCAACGTCAGTGAAACCCCCACACTCATTCCGTATTCGGAAGCTGCAGTGGACGAATCTGGTCGCGTTCGCTCCTACGAAGTGCGAACCTTTGGCTGCCAAATGAATGTTCACGATAGTGAACGTCTGGCGGGGGCTCTGGAAGCTGCTGGCTATGTGAAATTTGACCTTGCCGCTGAAGCAGAAGCTAACCCTGATCTCAAGCGCAGCGCGAGTTCTGCCCAACATGATGT
>JBEGKV010000120.1:0-2935 GCA_041183925.1 Actinomycetota bacterium | reverse complement strand
ATCAATACCTGTGCTGTTCGTGAAAACGCAGACAACAAGCTCTACGGCAACCTGGGTCACCTTGCGCGTGTCAAGGAAAAACATCCAGAACTTCAGATTGCTGTGGGTGGCTGTCTCGCCCAGAAAGACCAGGCTCTGCTTCTCAAAAAAGCTCCTTGGGTTGATGTTGTGTTTGGTACTCACAACATGGGTTCCCTCCCTCGCTTGTTGGAACGGTCACGTCACAACAACGCAGCAGAGTTGGAAATTCTGGAGTCACTCGAGACATTCCCCTCTACTCTCCCCACGAAGCGTGATTCCACCTATTCGGGCTGGGTTTCGATCTCGGTCGGGTGTAATAACACCTGCACCTTCTGCATCGTTCCTAGCCTCAGAGGCAAAGAACGTGACCGCCGTCCCGGCGAGGTCCTTAATGAGGTCCAAGCGTTAGTTGATCAGGGCGCTATCGAAGTGACATTGCTTGGCCAAAACGTCAATACCTACGGGGTTGAATTCGGCGACAAAGGGGCTTTCGCCAAGTTGCTCCGGGCCTGTGGCTCAATTGAAGGCTTGGAACGCGTTCGTTTCACAAGCCCACACCCTGCTGCTTTCACTGATGATGTGATCGAAGCGATGGCAGAAACTCCCAATGTCATGCCCCAGCTCCACATGCCCTTGCAATCAGGTTCGGACACTGTTCTCAAAGCCATGCGCCGCAGCTATCGCAGTGCGAAGTTCTTGAACATTCTCGAGAAGGTGCGTTCAGCGATGCCCCATGCCGCGATCAGCACAGACATCATCGTGGGATTCCCCGGTGAGACTGAGGAAGATTTCGAAGAAACGCTGCGCGTGGTGAGAGAAGCCCGCTTCGCAACGGCCTTCACGTTCCAATACTCCAAGCGTCCAGGAACCCCGGCTGCGGAGATGGAAGGTCAACTCCCCAAGGAAGTTGTCCAAGAGCGATATGTTCGACTCCTCGCGCTGCAAAACGACATTGCGTGGCAGGAAAACAAAGCTCAGATTGGCCGTGAGGTTCACGTGTTAGTCGCAAACGGTGAAGGCCGAAAAGACAGCGCCACTGAACGCATGAGTGGCCGTGCGGAAGATTCGCGTCTGGTCCACTTTGAAGTGACTCCGGGAAGTGAGATTCCTCGTCCGGGAGATATCGTCACGGTTACCATCACCGAAGCTGCCCCCTTCCATCTGCTCGCTGATGACCCCACGGGTGCTCCGATAAAGGTTCGGCGAACTATCGCGGGTGATGCGTGGGACCGTGAGCAAGCAGAAAGTTGTGGCGTGCCCAGCACGGGCGGTGCGAAGAACCTCGGATCGACATCCATTCCCCTTGTGGGGCTTGGTATGCCCACTATTCGTGTGGCAACGACCCCCATCTACGACCCTGAAGACGGGCAGCGTTAGCGTGAAAGATTCCACCCACATTCTGGCGATTGTGGGGGCCACGGGCACCGGCAAATCTGACCTGTCGCTGGATGTTGCAGAGAATCTTGCTTCACAGGGGATTGGTGCCGAGATTGTCAACGCTGATGCCATGCAGCTCTATGCGGGCATGGATATTGGCACGGCAAAGCTTCCTGTCACAGAACGACGAGGCATTGCCCACCACATGTTGGATGTGTGGGATGTCACTCGTGAAGCTGCCGTTGCTGACTATCAGCAACAAGCTCGCACGGTTATTGACGGCATCACGTCGCGAGGCAATGTGGCCATTCTGGTCGGTGGCTCAGGGCTCTATGTGAGTAGTGTGCTGTTTGATTTTGACTTCCCCGGACATGATGATGCAGTTCGTGTGCGACTCGAAGAAGAGTTAGCGCAGCACGGGCCTGGAATACTCTTTCAACGCCTTCAGCAGCTTGCTCCAGAGGCTGCCGCCAGGATTGATCAACAGAACAGTCGTCGAGTGGTGCGCGCACTGGAAGTGCTGGAGGTCACGGGCAGTACTGCCGCTCTGGGGACGTTGCCAGAGGAACCGGTCTATTGGAAACCCACCGTCATTGTGGGGCTCCATGAAGACAGGGAAATTCTGACAGCCCGGCTCGATCAGCGGGTTGTCGGGATGTGGGAACAGGGCTTGTTGGATGAGGTTCGTGGACTGATCCCGGCAGGAATTGAACGTGGGGTCACCGCTGGACGTGCCATTGGCTATGCCCAAGCGCTCGCTCAGCTCTCGGGGACGATGACTGAGGCTGAGGCAATTGAACAGACACAGTCCATCACCCGTCGTTATGCCCGCAGGCAGGTGAGCTGGTTCAAACGCTATGCCGACCTGAACTGGTTACCTGCCGGTAGTGATCAGAATGTGGCACACGTTCTGGAGTCACTCAGCCTTTAGGCTAAGAGTTATGGCTTTCTCGCTGCATTTCACCAAAGGACACGGAACCGGTAACGATTTCGTGCTCTATAGCGACCCTGAGGGAGACCTTCCTTTGACGCCGAGCCAGATAGCGGCGCTGTGTGATCGCCACTTTGGCATTGGTGCCGATGGTCTCATTCGCGCCGTCAAGAGCAGCAAGCTCAATCGCAAACATGAGCCAGGCCAAATTGTGGTCGATCCTGCTGGCGAACAAGCACTCACCGAAGACTCAGCTGCTGAGTGGTTCATGGACTACTACAACTCGGACGGTTCGCTCAGCGAGATGTGCGGCAACGGCATTCGTGTGTATGCCAAATACCTGCTCGAGACCGGTCTTGCCTCACTCAACCCCGGAGAAACTCTGCCCATTGGCACCCGTGCCGGAGTAAGAGACCTCACTGCTCAGGGAACACAGTTCCAGGTCGATATGGGGCGTTGGAGCTTTGCCGGCGGAGAACCCGTGGTGAAAGTTGACGGCGTTCCCGTTGCCCGTCCTGGCATTGGAATTAGCGTAGGGAACCCCCACGTTGTTGCAGCCTTTGCGGATGATGCTGAACTTGACGCTGCAAACTTGGGCGTTGCCCC
>JBEGKV010000119.1:0-3400 GCA_041183925.1 Actinomycetota bacterium | reverse complement strand
GCAAGAATTTCCTCAGGGGCGCCTTCGAGTTGTGCAACGCCAGTGCCCAGCAATATGCCTACTGCGGCAGAAATGACCGCAGCGGCAATGACGCCGGCCCACATCTTGGGCAGCACATCCCGGCGATCAATTTTGATCAGGTAGGCAGCAAGAATGCCCACGATAAGTGCAGCTTCGAGGCCTTCGCGGAGGCCGATGAGCAGGTTTGCAAGCATGAAGCGCACGGGACTTTCTGTTGTGGAAACTTAGGTTAGGTTTACCTAACTTAGGTTAACCTAACTCAGCTCGTGAGGCGCGGTCAACAGAAAACGTTCACTCAGTGGAACTTCTTGCTGTGTCAGGGCCCCATTCCTGCTAGATACACTTCTCTTATGAGTGAAACTGCCGCGCGAAGGCCCCTGGGGACCAGGTTATTACTGAGCCTGGGTGCTGTGTTGATGGGGTTACTCGTGGGCTCTGTGACCACCGTTGTGCATCAAAATGTGATCACGATTGCAGGAGTGCAGATTCCCTGGGGACTGGTATTGAGCCTGGTAGCGGTGACCGGATTCCTTGTCGGTTTGCGGATCGTGGTGCAAGACAGACTGGTCGTGCTCTGTGCTGCGCTGGGAATTGTGGGCATGGTCTTTTTCATGAGCCAGCGCAGCATTGGTGGGTCAGTGCTCATTCCCAACAACCTGTGGGGAAGTATCTGGGCGATTGCTCCTACGTTGATTGCCACGGTGATTGTGGCGTGGCCCAAGCTTCCTGAACGTCGCCGTGGCGCGAGCACGACAGCTGTTTCTTCCTGAGTAAACTGAAACCCAGTACAACCCGTTCCTAGAGGAGTTCCACGTGACCTACGTCATTGCCCTGCCCTGTGTTGACGTCAAGGACCGTGCCTGCATCGACGAATGCCCCGTGGATTGCATCTACGAGGGTGACCGCATGCTCTACATCCATCCCGATGAGTGTGTGGACTGTGGCGCGTGCGAGCCGGTGTGCCCCGTGGAAGCCATCTACTACGAAGACGATCTTCCCGAGCAGTGGGCTGACTACTACAAGGCCAACGTGGAGTTCTTCCAAGAAATTGGCTCACCCGGTGGTGCTGCCAAGGTAGGCGTGATCAAGGGCGACCACGCTGTGATTACTGCTCTGCCTCCTCAGGCCTAGACCTCATGCTCGTCGAGCTGCCGGATTATCCCTGGGACGCCATGGCGCCCTATGTGGCGAAGGCGAAAGCTCACCCTGGTGGAGCACTCGATCTCTCCATCGGCTCTCCCGTAGACCCCACTCCTGAGGTCGTGCGCGCCGCATTGGCCCAGGCCACCGATTCTCATGCTTACCCCACGACGGTTGGCACGCCCGCTCTGCGTGAAGCCATCGTGGCGTGGTATGCCCGTCGCCGCGGCGTCCCCGGGCTGAGCGTGGACAATGTCTTGCCCACGATTGGATCGAAAGAATTCGTTGCGTGGCTTCCCTTCATGTTGCGCCTAGGCCCCGGTGATGTTGTGGTTCACCCCACCGCTGCCTATCCGACCTATGACATTGGTGCTCGAATGGCCGAGGCAACCCCCTTCGCTTCGGATGATCCTGCCGAATGGCCAGCGGAGACCAAGCTGGTGTGGCTGAACAGTCCCGGTAATCCAGATGGCCGCGTTCTTGATGTTGCGCAGCTGAAGGCCTGTGTGGATCGTGCCCGGGAACTCGGCGCCTACATCGTCGGAGACGAATGTTATGCCGAGCTGGGCTGGACTGGTCGGTGGGCAGAAGAACGTATTCCCTCACTTCTGGACCCTGAGGTAACCGGGGGAGACCTCACCGGAATCCTGACCGCGTATTCCTTGAGCAAGCAGTCCAACTTGGCGGGCTACCGTGCGGCTTTTGTTGCTGGAGATGCTGATCTCATCGCCCAGTTGCTGAATGTGCGCAAGCACGCTGGCATGATGCTGCCTGGCCCTGTTCAAGCAGCCATGGTTGCCGCACTCCAGGATGACGCCCATGTCGCAGCTCAGAAAGAGCTGTACCGAGCACGCCGTGATGTGCTCATGCCCGCGTTGAATTCCGCTGGATACCGCATTGATCACAGTGAAGCTGGGCTGTATCTGTGGGCGACCGAAGGCGTGGATGCGTGGGCCTCCATTGACAAGCTGGCGGCCCTGGGAATCATCGCCGGGCCGGGTGTTTTCTACGGTGATTTTTACCCCCATCACGTGCGACTTTCCCTCACCGCAAGTGACGAACACATTGCTGAGGCTGCTCGTCGTTTGCACAGCGTTTAGCAACCGTTCTTTTTGCCAATAAGCTTGAAGAATTCGTTGAAAAACCACACACCGGTTTGCCCACGAATACCCGTTCACCCAGACAGTTTCCACAAGGAGTCTCCGTGACTGAAGCCACCAACTCAGTGCCACAGGGCGATATCGTTTCCCTGACCTACAACGGTAAGACCGTTGATTTTCCCGTACTCAGGGGAACAGAGGGTAACCCTGCCATCGATTTGTCTTCGCTGACGCGCGAGACCGGTCTGACCGCACTCGACTACGGCTTTGTGAACACTTCGTCGACCAAGTCGAAGATCACCTATATCGATGGTGAAGCTGGAATCCTGCGTTATCGCGGATATCCCATTGACCAGGTGGCCACCAAACTTTCATTCGTTGAAACTGCGTATCTGCTCATCCACGGCAATGTGCCCTCGCAGAACGAGCTCGAGAACTTCGAAGACAACATTCGTCGTCATACCCTGTTGCACGAAGACCTCAAAGACTTCTTCTCCGGTTTCCCTCGCCGTGCACACCCCATGCCCGTTCTTTCTGCGGGTGTCTCTGCGCTGTCGACCTACTACGAAGACTCTTTGGATCCCAGCAGTGCTGCCCAGGTTGAGACGTCCACTTACCGTCTCTTGGCCAAGCTTCCCGTGATGGCTGCGTATGCGCACAAGAAGAGCATCGGTCAGGCGTTCCTGTACCCAGACAACTCACTCTCCTACGTAGAGAACTTCCTGCGCATGACTTTCGGCAACATGGCCGAGGATTACATTCAAAACCCTGTCGTGGTGAACGCACTCGAGCGTTTGCTCATCCTGCACGCCGACCACGAACAGAACGCCTCAACCTCGACGGTGCGTCTTGTGGGCTCCACGGATGCAAACCTGTTTGCATCCGTCTCTGCCGGAATCAACGCCCTCTTCGGCCCCCTTCACGGTGGTGCAAACGAAGCCGTTCTCACCATGCTGGGTGAAATCCAAGCGTCCGGTGAATCCGTGACCAAGTACGTCGAACGTGTGAAGAACAAAGAAGACGGCGTTCGCCTGATGGGCTTCGGACACCGCGTCTACAAGAACTATGACCCTCGTGCGCGTCTGGTCAAGGATTCCGCTGACGAGGTTCTCGCTGCACTCGGTGTCAACGATCCCCTC
>JBEGKV010000118.1:0-3678 GCA_041183925.1 Actinomycetota bacterium | reverse complement strand
GTCAAGCGTGGCGAAAACGAGGTCGACTGGACCGTTGGCCGCGACCTGTGGTGGGACGAAGCACAGGCAGGTGTGGAGGCTGAACACGTGGCCGAGGCATTCCCCTCCGAGCACCCGCTGTTTATTTTGTATACCTCCGGCACGACAGGAAAGCCCAAGGGCATCCTGCACACCACGGGTGGGTATCTCACGCAAGCCGCCTTCACCCACAAAAACGTCTTCGACCTCCACGCTGAGACAGACGTCTATAATGGGGCTACTCAAGTTGTCTACGAAGGAACTCCGGATGCGCCGCACCACGGACGCTGGTGGGAAATCATTGAGAAGTACAAGGTCTCGATTTTGTACACCGCTCCCACAGCAATCCGCTCCTTCATGAAGCTGGGCCGAGAAATTCCAGGAAAGTTTGACCTCACCAGCATCCGCTTGCTCGGATCAGTGGGTGAACCCATCAACCCTGAAGCATGGATTTGGTATCACGACATCATCGGTGGTGGAAAAGCTCCCATCGTGGACACCTGGTGGCAAACCGAAACTGGCGCCATCATGATTGCCGCCCTGCCCGGAGTCACGACCTTGAAGCCAGGATCAGCACAGGTGCCGATTCCTGGAGTGGTTATTGACATCGTGGACGACAAGGGCGTCTCGCAGGGCAAGAACTCTGGTGGCTTGCTTGTCATCTCGGAGCCATGGCCTGCCATGCTCCGCGGGATTTGGGGAGACCCTGCTCGTTTCCAGGAAACCTACTGGGAAAAGTTTGGAGACAAGTACTTCGCAGGTGACGGAGCCCGCTATGACCGTGATGGGGATATCTGGCTGCTCGGACGGGTAGATGACGTCATGAACGTTTCCGGACACCGCCTCTCCACTGCGGAGATTGAATCTGCGTTGGTGGGCAACCAGATTGTCGCAGAAGCTGCGGTGGTGGGCGCTGCCGATGAAACGACCGGCCAGGCGGTAGTTGCCTTCGTGATCCTCAAGAAGAGCCATGCGGATGATCAAACACCCGCGGAGGCCAGTGCCATCTTGCGCAAGCACGTCGCGGACCAGATTGGTGCGATTGCTCGTCCTTCTAAGGTCTACATCGTGGAAGAACTGCCCAAGACTCGTTCGGGAAAGATCATGCGACGCCTGTTGCAAGATGTTGCGGAAGGGCGCGAAATCGGGGACACCACGACCCTGACCGACACGGGCGTGCTCAGCATCATCAGTGCCCAGGTTCACTAAACAACATACGAAGCACGAACAGAAAGACCCCCGGGCCCTGCGGCCCGGGGTTCTTGAGTGTTCTCATGAATTACTTGAAGGCAACCGTGATTTCTACTTCAACGGGAGCATCTAGAGGAAGGACAGCCACCCCCACCGCAGAGCGGGCGTGGACTCCAGCGTCACCGAAGATCTCACCAAGAACTTCCGATGCCCCATTGATGACTCCGGGCTGACCCGAGAAGCTTGGGTCGCTGGAAACAAACCCGACAACCTTGACCACGCGAGTGACCCGATTGAGGTCACCCAGCACGCTCTTCACCGCGGCGAGCGCATTCAGAGCGCAGATGCGGGCATAGTCTTTAGCATCCGATGCGGGAATGAGACCGTGACCTTCGCCTACCTTGCCGGTGGCAGGAAGTGCTCCGGACACCATCGGGAGTTGACCGGAGGTGAAGACGAGATCTCCGTGAATCACAGCCGGGGTGTAGGCGGCTACGGGGGGCACGAGATCAGGGATATCAATTCCGAGTTCGGCCAGACGAGCGTCAATATGTGACATAGGTTTTCCTAACTTTTTCGCTTAGTCAGCGAGGGGGCGTTTGAGGTAGGCGACAAGTCCGCCTTCGGGACCAGTCACGATCTGCACGAGTTCCCAGCCCTCTGAACCCCACGTATTCAAAATAGCGGTGGTGTTGTGAATCAGCAGAGGGGTAGTGATGTACTCCCACTTTGTGGCGGCCATGGTTCTCCATTCGGTAATTTCTCAGTAATTCCGGATACCCTAGAGTCTATGTTTGCCACAAAGCCTTCGAAGTCAGGCGTGGTCGGGGGACTGCTCGCATTTATCGGCATGAGTGCCGTTGCGTCTGTCCTGATCGCCGCCGCCGTTACCCCTGCTATTGCCGTGACGGGTGTCACGACAAACAGTGCTTTGGGCGTTTTTGACGAACTTCCTGACTACCTCAAGATCAATGATTTGGCTGAGAAGTCCAGCATGTATGCCAAGACGGCAGATGGCACTGAAGTCCTCCTCGCATCGTTCTATGCGCAGAACCGCATCACGGTGCCTTTGAAAGACATTTCTCCTTTTGTGATGGACGCAGCCATCGCAACGGAAGACCCTCGCTTTTATGAGCACGGCGGCATTGACCTCATTGGTACTGCTCGAGCAATCATTTCGAACGCAGCTGGTGGAGATGTGCAGGGTGGTTCGTCCATTAGCCAGCAGTATGTGAAGAACATTCTGGTAATGCGCGCGGAAGAAATTGCAGATCCTGAAGCTCGTAAAGAGGCGTACTACGCCGCGACCCAGACCAGCATTGAGCGCAAGCTCAAAGAAATGAAGCTGGCTGTCAGCATCGAATCTAAGTATTCCAAGGACGAGATTCTCAACGGTTACCTCAACATCGCTTCCTTTGGTGGACGCGTCTACGGTATTGAGGCTGCCTCGGAGTATTACTTCGGCGTCAAGGCAAAGGACCTGACTCTTGCGCAGGCTGCCAGCCTCATCGCCACGGTGAACAACCCCAACAACCTTCGCATCGATATCCCCGAGAATGTTGAATTCAACCAGGAGCGTCGTGACTACGTTCTCGGTCGCATGTTGGCCGAAGGAAAAATCTCTCAGAAGGAATACAAGGCTGCAATCGCGGAGCCCGTGACACCTGTCATCACTCCTTCAAGCACCGGTTGCCAGACCGCCGGTGGCGCTGCATTCTTCTGTGACTATGTCACCTGGATCATCAAGAACGACCCTGCATTCGGTGCAACCGAAGATGAGCGATGGTCGGCCTTCCAGCGAGGTGGCTGGAAGATCATGACCACGCTCGATGTCGAAATGCAGGCTGCTGCAGAAACGGCGATCAACGAACGTGTTCCCCGCGTTGTCCCTGAAGGTGACATCGCTGGCTCTGCTGTTTCCGTTCAGGTCGGAACTGGTCGTGTTCTTGCCATGGCGCAGAGCAAAGACTATTCAGCTGACCCCACTGTCGTTGCCTCAGGTGCAAACTACACTTCGGTGAACTACAACACCGACAGTAAGTATGGAAGCTCCACCGGGTTCCCCGTGGGTTCAACTTACAAAATCTTTACCCTGATTGAGTGGCTCAAGCAGGGCCACGGACTCAACGAGGTCGTCTCGGGCAAGGTCAAGGACTGGAAGATGTCCGAGTTTAAGAACAGCTGCGAGCCCACGGGTGGCCCCAACTGGCGCCCCGTGAACTATGCAGGTGCATTCGACTCGACCACCTCCGTGATGAACGCGCTCAAGAACTCCTACAACCTCAACTTCATCACCATGGCGTCCAAGATGGACCTGTGCAACATCCGTAAAGATGCAGAAGCGTTTGGAGTTCACCGCGCTGACTACGGCACCCTCAAGTCCAACCCGGCCACCATCATCGGTACCGAAGAAATTGCCCCGCTGACCATGGCTGTCGCCACCGCAGGTATCGCCAATGACGGAAAGAC
>JBEGKV010000117.1:0-3487 GCA_041183925.1 Actinomycetota bacterium | reverse complement strand
TATGCACAAGCAGGTAACTTCACCACGCAGGTAATCGTTCACTACGGGGTTGAATATCGAATTGGTGGGGGAGCCTGGACGGCCGTCTCAGGTGAGGTTAATCGGGATGCCACCACTTCGATAGTTGTAGTACTCAATGCCGATACCGTTCTCACGGCTGGTGATTGCCTCAACGCACGAGATGCGAAGAGCTGTTCTTAGCATGCAGGGTTAGCCTGCTGGGCTAGCGTGGTGAGGTGAGCACAACGAACAGCCGAGTGATCGAACTTCAAAACGAACTCACTGGGTTAGGTAATCCCGTCATCGCAGAGCATTCTCAGCGTTACTTCAAAACGGGTCCTGGCGAATATGGCGAAGGTGATCTCTTTATCGGAGTGCGGGTGCCTGTTGTTCGTTCGGTTGGCAAGCAATACAGAGATCTTTCTCCAGGAGAGATATATGAGCTTGCCCAGTCACCTCTTCACGAGCACAGGCTGTGTGCTGTGCAGATCCTTGCAGCTCAATATCAGCGTTCGAAAAGTCAAGAACAACAAGGGGAGCTCTTCAGTCTTTTGCTCACGCTTGTGGCCGAAGGTCGGGTTAACAACTGGGATCTGGTCGATACCTCCGCTCCTTACGTTGGTGGCTATCTGCTCCAGATCGAGAATTTTCAGGTGCTTCTCGATTCGCTGGCTCGTTCTGAAAATCTCTGGGAGCGGAGAACAGCGGTCATGCTGACTGCAGGACTCATTCGCGTGGATGTTTTTGACCCAACCCTCAAGCTGTGTCGCGATCTGCTGGGCGATGCTCATGATCTCATTCACAAAGCCACGGGCTGGATGCTTCGCGAGATAGGACGCCGGGATCGCACTGTGTTGCGGGGCTTTCTCGACGAGTATGCGACTGTGATGCCACGCACGATGTTGCGCTACGCCATCGAGCATTTGGACGTTCCTGAGCGTGCACACTATTTGGCGCTGAAGTCGCTGTTAGCCTGAGGACTGCTTGGCGTGGTTATTGTGAAGAAACACTCAGACAACACTCAGCCAGAGCATAGGATTCCCTCAGATTCATCGGCAATGCTGAAGGGGCTTGAAAGGAGCATGAGCAGATGACTGAGAACAACGACAAAGGAATTCCCGAGTACTACTTCCCACCCGTGGGTGATGGTTCCGCACCTCCAGCACCCCCCGCTGCTGAGCACGTTATTCCTGAGACGTTTGCCGGACCTGCCGTGGTTCAGAAGAACAAGCAGAGCAAGCTCGTTCCTCTCGTCGCTGTTGCGGTAGCTGCCGCACTTGTGGGCGGTGTTTCCGGCGCCGGCATGGCCATTTACTTCAGTAACCAAAACAGCACCACCTCTGCCTCAACGGCTGTTCAAGGCATCACAATCAACGACACCGACGAAGTTTCGGCTGTTACCGCTGTGGCGGCCAAAGCATCACCTTCCGTCGTGACTATTTCTGTGACGGGCTCAACCGGTGGTGGCACAGGATCCGGTGTGATCTTAAACACCGAAGGCTATGTGTTGACCAATAACCACGTTGCCACCATGGATGGTGCAGCGAGCGATGTCACCATTACGGTGCAGGACAATGAAGGTAACATCTACCCTGCCTCGATTGTGGGAACAGACCCCACTGTAGATATGGCTGTCCTCAAGATTGAAGGCAAGGGCACCTTCACTCCCATCGAATGGGCAGATTCCTCCAAGCTCAACGTGGGTGACCTCACCATCGCAATGGGTGCTCCACTTGGTCTGGCTGGAACAGTCACAACAGGTATCGTCTCTGCACTGAACCGCTCTATCCAAGTCGCCAGCTCAGCAGTCCCCGACTCTGCAGGCACTGATGCAGGAGGTCAGGGCTCGGATGGTTCTAATCCCTTCAACTTTGACTTTGGCCAGGGCCAGTCTCAAACTCAAACCCAAAGCTCAGTGATCTCTATTCCCGTCATCCAGACGGATGCTGCCATCAACCCCGGTAACTCGGGTGGTGCACTCCTGGATTCACAGGGCCGCCTCATCGGTATCAACGTTGCCATTGCAAGTGCGGGATCATCGGAGAGCTCCGGAAGCATTGGTGTGGGCTTTGCACTGCCCTCAAACCTGGCCAAGCGTGTCTCTGCTGAGTTGATTGCAAGCCAGGCAGCAACCCATGGTCTCTTGGGCGCTCAGGTTTCTGATGCTGCTGCCAAGAAGGGCAGCACGGCTGTCGGTGCCTACATCGAAGAAGCGGTCACGGATGGTGCTGCAGCGAAAGCCGGAATCAAGAAGGGTGACATCGTCACCCAGTTCAACGGCGTGCGCATTACCGATGCTAATGACCTCACTGCCCAGGTTCGAACCGCCGCAGGTGGCTCTGATGCCACGCTCGTCGTGAACCGAGGCGGAGAAAGCCAGACAGTAAAGGTCACGCTCGGCACGCTGAAGTAAGCCTGTGAAGGGCCGGCTCTTGGTAATCTAGAAGCCGGCCTTCATTCACAAGGACTCCATGTCTGCACTCGGCTCCGCGCCTATCTCGGCAACGCCCCTCCCGGGCGTTTCTTATGTGATGCCTGTGCTGAATGAAGTAACGCACATCCGCGCTGCAGTGGCCAGCTTGTTGGAGCAGGATTATGCCGGCCCCATGGAGGTCACTCTTGCCCTGGGGCCCAGTACGGATGGCACATCAGAGCTTGTCCAGCAGATGTCCTCAGAAGATCACCGCATCAAATGGGTCGATAACCCCGCCGCTGCTACACCGGTTGGAATGAATCTAGCGATTCGGGCATCGCAATATCCCATCGTCGTTCGCGTCGATGCGCACTCTGTGCTTCCGCACGATTACGCCAGCATTGCGGTGGAGACGCTCCTGCGCACACAGGCAGACAATGTCGGCGGCATCATGGATGCCCAGGGCACGACGCCGTTTGAACGCGCAGTTGCCCGGGCCTATGACACCAAGGTGGGTCTGGGCGGCACGCCATTCCATGTGGGCGGCAAAGAAGGTCCCGTTGACACCGTGTATCTGGGCGTATTCAACAGACAAAGTTTGCTTGCTGTGGGTCTGTTCAATGAAGAGATTCGACGAGGCCAAGACTGGGAACTCAATCGTCGCTTCCGTGACGCAGGTGGCCTGGTCTGGTTTACGCCACGACTCAAAGTCCTTTACCGGCCGAGAACCTCTGTGAAGGCATTGCTCACTCAGATGTACTCAACCGGGTTGTGGCGCGGTGAGCTCTCACGTCGGTTCGGCAGCGGACTGCGCTACTTTGTTCCTCCCGTCATGGTGATGGCCACTCTGATTGGGGTGCTCTTCGGCCTCGGGGGAGTGGTGCAAATTGCGGCCGGGAGCCCTGCATGGGCGCTGCTGGGGTGGATTATTCCTGCAACCTATGTTGGCTTTGTGCTTGTCTCAACCGCGGTCTATGGACGCGGAATGGGTGCCAAAGGAGCTGCGTGGTTCCCCCTCGTGCTTCCCTGTATTCACTTCGCCTGGGGTGTAGGTTTCATCATGAGTTACAGCAG
>JBEGKV010000116.1:0-3514 GCA_041183925.1 Actinomycetota bacterium | reverse complement strand
TTACGAGCAAGGTGCTGACGAAATCACGTTCTTGGATGTCAAAGCCACAGTCGATAATCGATCCACCATGTTTGACGTTGTTGCCCGCACTGCAGATGCAGTCTTTATCCCGCTTACCGTGGGTGGGGGTGTTCGAAGCGTGGAAGATGTGTCCCAGCTACTTGCAAGTGGTGCAGACAAAGTAGGAGTGAATAGCGCGGCGATTACTCGCCCTTCCCTCATTGATGAAATCAGCACACGTTACGGCGCACAGGTTTTGGTTTTGTCACTTGACATTACGCGCAGTCGTGAGACTCCGTCTGGGTTCGTCGTGACAACTCATGGTGGCCGTCACATCACTGATATTGATGCTGTTGCTTGGGCGCGGGAAGCTATCGAACGTGGCGCTGGGGAGCTGTTGGTCAATTCCATAGACGCGGATGGCACCAAAGATGGTTTTGATCTTGAGCTCATCGCCGTCATGCGTGAGCTGAGTTCTGTTCCCGTTATCGCTAGTGGTGGCGCTGGTTCAGCCGCTGATTTTGCCCCAGCCATAGCGGCTGGTGCTGATGCAGCCCTTGCCGCGAGCATTTTTCACACCGGAGCTGTCACTATTAGTGAAGTGAAAGAATCAGTTTTAGCAGCAGGGTATGAGGTGAGGTCATGAGCACTGTTGACATTTCGGAGATGAAATTCGACGAGAGTGGACTTCTCCCTGCCATTATTCAGGATGTGGACACGAAAGATGTTCTCATGCTGGGATACATGAATGCTGAAGCAGTGCGTCGCACGATTACCGAAGGTCGGGTCACTTTTTGGTCCCGTTCCCGACAGGAATATTGGCGTAAGGGTGACACGAGCGGTCACGCACAATACGTTCGCGAGGTTCGCCATGACTGTGATGCAGATACCCTGCTCATACTTGTGGAACAAATTGGGGCTGCCTGTCACACCGGTGCACGCAGCTGCTTCGATGAATACGACATGGATGCTCTGACCACAGTTTCGCCTGTTCAGGAGTCTGGTTCATGACACACGACACAACTTTTGACGAGTTCGCACAGCTCACAACACAGGGATACCGTGTTATTCCTGTTACTCGCTCTCTTTTTGCTGATGCAGAAACCCCCATCAGTATTTACCGCAAACTTGCTTCTGGAGTCCCTGGATCATTTCTTCTGGAATCAGCGGAACAAGGGGGCATCTGGTCCAGATTCTCCTTTGTGGGAGTCAGCAGTTATGGAGTTCTCACTGATGATGCGGGAACTCCAGTCTGGATTTCGAAAGAACTCGATGCATCTTTAGCATTTGGCGGGAGCATTCCCGCTACAGGACTGGAAGCATTAGATGCGTTATACCGCCGCTGGAAAACGCCTCGTATTGACGGCTTACCACCGCTGACAGGTGCACTCGTTGGCTTTATCGGGTGGGAAGCTATCCGTGAATTAGAAAATCTTCCGGATGCGCCACCTGCAGACTTCTCTGTTCCTCGTCAGGCACTCAGTTTCAGTCGAGAAGTAATTGTGCTGGATCATAAATTTGGCACTGTCACCCTCATTACGAATGTGTTGGCACGTGAGGACGGTTCTAACACTCAATCCCTCTTTGATGCTGCTCAGGAGCGTTTGGACGAACTGCAAACCCGACTTGCCCAAGCAGGTCCAGTCGGATTAGCAACAATTGATCTCGATGTCGCTCCTGTTCCTACCTTGCGCACCCCCAAACAGCAGTTTCTTGATTCGGTTGTGGCGTCCAAGGTTCACATTGTCGACGGAGATGTTTTTCAAGTCGTTATTTCTCAACGTTTTGATGTTGAAAATTCTGCTTCACCGGAAGATGTCTATCGCGTATTGCGCAGTCTGAACCCCAGCCCCTACATGTACCTGTTAGCTCTTGAGACACCTGCAGGCGAGCCCTATTCCATCGTTGGCTCCAGCCCCGAAGCACTGGTGAAGGTTGCCTCTGGCCGAGTGTTTACTCACCCCATCGCAGGTTCCAGGCCGCGCGGTGCTTCACCGGAAGAAGATCAAGAACTTGAGAATGATCTTCTTGCTGATGACAAAGAACGTTCAGAACATCTGATGTTGGTGGATTTGGCTCGCAACGATTTACTTCGAGTCTGTGACGCTGGTTCTGTTGAAGTGACTGAATTCATGCGTGTCGAGCGTTTCTCGCACATCATGCACATAGTCAGTTCTGTGGAAGGCAACCTTTCCTCGAACTTGGGCCCGGTGGATGCGTTCAAAGCCACATTCCCAGCCGGAACCTTGAGCGGTGCGCCTAAGCCTCGCGCTCTAGAAATCATTGATTCCTTAGAACCGGCTCAACGTGGGGTGTACGGGGGAGTTGTTGGGTACTTTGACTTCTCCGGAGATGCTGATTTGGCGATTGCAATTCGTACGGTTACTTTGATGGGTAACAGGGCATACGTGCAAGCTGGTGCCGGTCTCGTGATGGATTCCGTTCCTGAAACCGAATACATCGAAACGCAGAACAAGGCAGCAGCTCCGTTGCGTGCCGTAGCCATCGCCAACCAGCTCAAGAAGCTGTAACCATGAACTATCGCCGGTTCAAAAGCATGAGCCTCCTGGCCGCAATAGTCCTCTCGGCCATGGTTCTCATTGGCTGGAGCCAAACCTGGTTTGTATTTGATGTGTCATTTGCCGAGGGCCAATCTCGGCCGCTTGATATCTCCGGTCAACAGGTGGCCAGTGCCCTCAGTGCTCTGGGCTTGACGGGCTTCGCGCTGACCGCTGCGCTCTCGCTTGCAGGAATACTGCTTCGCCGAATTCTTGGAATTCTGCTCTTCTTCCTAGGCGTTGGCATATTTTTTGCCACGATTGCTCCGTGGGCCGACCCTATTTCAGCTGCGGCTCCCGCCCTTACAGCTTTGTCTGCAATTTCCGACGTTGAAACGTTGAGAACATTCGTTCTCTCCACCTCTACGACTGCGTGGCCAGGTGTGTCCGCAGTCATGGGGCTCTTGTTTCTTCCTCTCGGTATCCTTATTTTCTTCACAGCGGGTAAGTGGGGAACCGCTAGTCGAAAATTTGAACGAACGTCAAAGAAGGCAGCTTCGCCAACTAGCTCGCTGGGTGTTGCTGACGCACCAGGTCAGATGGAAGACGTTTCTGCCCAAAATATTGACGCGTGGGACGCTTTGAGCCACGGCGACGACCCCACAATCAAGTAGAGTAAAAGAGTACTTTTTCGCACTGAGGAGCGTCATGAGCAACGACATCGTTGATCCCGGAGAGGGCCACTCACCAGCAGCTTGGACTGCTGTCATCGTCATGCTTGCTGCATTTGCCATTGGCACTGCTGCTTTCGTCTTGGCCATTGTGTGGCTTGTGTGGGCTTCCGTCGTATTGGTCTTCGTCGGGTGGGGCCTGGGGTTCCTTCTCGCCAAGATGGGGTACGGCGTCAAGGGTCCAAAGTTCACCCCTAAGCCTCACCACTACTAAATGCTCAGCGATCTGACATCTGGCGCTCTCGCAGATGCAGCTGCCCGCCGCGAATTCGTCAGTTACGCCGA
>JBEGKV010000115.1:0-3532 GCA_041183925.1 Actinomycetota bacterium | reverse complement strand
GCGTGGGACGTCGTGGTTGAAGAAGGTTGCGAGGAAGCCCGGGTCCTCATCATGGACAATCTCGAAGCAATTCTGGATGAATTCACTCACGAGCACCGTGAAGAATTCATTCGTTGCCTCTCTGCTCGTGCCCGGGAACTACCCCGCACAGGACGAGCGGTGATTGCGACCTGGTCTGCCTCAGCTGTGCCGCACCTCTGGCTGAGCAAACTGTTCAGCTCAGAATTGACTCTTCACTCTGCACGCATGCAGGGGCGTGCGAGTTGGGACGGGCACGATGTTCAACTTGTGGCACCCACTGTCGTTTCAGGGCAGCCGGAACTTGTTCCACACCTGGAATGTCGCGAGGAATCTGAATATCTCGTCATCACCCGCAGACTGCACGCGGTTCGTGATGCCTTGGCCTCCCGTTACCCGAATCGAGTCACCGTGGTGGACTCGTCGCTGACGGTTACTTCTGGCCCGGGTGAAATCCTTATCGGAACCCCCGATGCGTGGTTGTCTCGTCACGCGATGCTGGAAGCCAAACGTGAAGGTGCTGTTCTTGTTCTGGATAGCTGCAGTGTTTCAGAGCTGCGATCTTTGCGAGTGCGACCAGGTCTGTTTCCTCATGTTGACCTGGGGAAGATCTTGGTCATGCAGCCCGACGGCAGGGTCTCCCGGGCAATATTCAAATATTGAACACCTCCCAGAAAATGCGATATATCGCTGTACCATGAGTTTTGTTACACCAACGTTGGTGACGTCGAGCCTCGAAGTTGGGGTGTGGACCTGAGGCTTTTCGCCGCCATTAGTTCAAATAACTAATGGAAAGGTTCCACAATGAACAATCTGTCTGACCTGTTGACTGATACCCAGTTCAACATTGTCTTCAACATGCTCTCTCTCGGTATTGCGAGCATGCTTTTCACGACCTTCTTCCTCGTACTCGCCAGAGATCGCGTATTGCCGCGTTATCGCCTCGCAGTACTTATTTCCGCAACAGTGACAGGCATCGCGGCCTATCACTACTTCCGCATGTTTGACTCGTTCAACCACGCGTTCTCGCTGCTCGATGGAGCGGTCAACAATGCAGCTGTCTACAACGTGGGCTACCGCTACGTCGACTGGTTCCTCACAGTGCCACTGCTCTTGGTTGAAACCGTTGCAGTACTCGCATTGACGCGTCAGCTCCAGGGCTCGCTGCTCAAGCGCCTGGTTCCTGCTGCAGCGTTGATGATCCTCTTGGGTTACCCCGGTGACGCCAAGCTCGACCTGTGGGGAATTTCAGCTAGCTGGTGGGGCTTGTTCTCTACCATCCCCTTCCTCTACATCATGTATGTCTTGTTTGTAGAGTTGGGTAAGAGCTTTGTTCGCCAGTCAGCACCCGTTCGCAAGAAGCTCCAGCTTCTTCGTATCCTGCTCATTGCAACCTGGGGTGTTTACCCCATCACCTTCATCCTTGCGATGAACAGTGATGGTTTCACCCCCGACCAGTTCGTCGCACGTGAGGTTGGCTACACCATTGCCGACATCCTTGCGAAGTGTCTGTTCGGTCTGTTGATCTTCTCGATTGCTCGAATGAAGTCAGCTGAAGATGATGCAGAGTTCGCGAAAACCGAGTTCCGCGACTAAACACTCACCATAAAGAAAGCCAGACACAGTGATGTGTCTGGCTTTCTTGTGTTCACGCTCCTAAGCTCAACTCATGGCCAAGAACGCACTCATCGTGATCGATGTCCAGCAAGGTTTTGATCAACTTGAGTATTGGGGCCCTCGGAACAACCCAGCCTGCGAAGACAACATTCGCGCGTTACTCACGTGGTGGCGAGCTAGTGGACAACCGGTCGTGTTGGTCCGACACAACTCCACCGGAGAAAACTCTCCGTTGCGGCCTGGACAGCCTGGGAACGATTTCAAGCCCGGCATCAACGGACCCCACGATCTCCTTGTCAGCAAAACCGTGAACTCAGCTTTTTATGGCGAGCCGGATTTAGATGCCTGGTTAAAATCTGCAGAAATATCAGCTGTGACCATTTGCGGAATCACCACCAACCACTGTTGTGAAACAACAGCACGTATGGCCGGCAACCTCGGTTACGACGTGACTTTTGTTCTTGATGCGACTCACACCAATGATCGCGAGGATGCAGAGGGCGCGATCATTCCGGCGGCAGAAATAGCCCGGGTTACTGGAGCCAACTTGCATGGTGAATTTGCCACCGTGCGAAGCACAGCAGAGGTTCTTGCTGACTAGTTGAGAAGTGCCTTCTCGACCACGGTCATGATGAGGTCCATCCAGGCTTCCTGGTCCACCTTTTCAGGAGCGATGTCGTCCACAATGCGACCAACCGTGTAGGCCTGCACAAAGACAGCTGCTGCGCGGGCATCCACAGTGGTGGACATCCATCCCTTGTTTTGGGCTTCGATGAAGAGATCAGTGAATGCTTCGGTGAGACGTTGCTGTTCGAGGCCAAGGGCATCATGGAAGCGCGGGCTGCTATAAGTTAGGCCTGCCGCACGTGCACGTTCCAGACGGAAGTTTGAGCGACCCTGTGCTTGGTTATACACATTGATTTCTCGCAGTGCGCCGATCAGCTCTTCTTTCGAATTGACCGTGGCAAGGATCTGAACGAGGGCATCAATCGTGGCGTCTACGTTGACACTGAAGCGCGCAATGAGTGCGGCCTCAACTAAATCTTCGAAGTCTTCAAAGTGATGATAGAGCGAACCCTTGGAAATCCCAGATGCGGACAGCACTTGGTCAGCGGTGATGTGTTCAGGATCTGAACCATCAAGAAGTTCAACCATGGTCGTGATCAAACGATCACGGGTGGGGTGGGAAGACTTGGCCATGCCCCTCATTCTATTGAGCTGGTGAGGTCTCTACCGCACTGTCAAAGAGTTGACGGCTGGACTGTGAAATTCCATACTCAGTGACCAAAATCTGCGGGTCTTTGGTCTTGGCAGCAGTGCTCCAGATGTGGGATTTATAGACCAGGTCATCCGTGACAAAGATTTCCACCAGCATGTTCGTGCCTTGAATGGTGAACACGTTCTTGGTCAAAGAAATCTCTGAAGTTTTCGTGTCGAGGGTGGCAATGAAACCGGGAAGAGCATCCATCGAGACGGTGTGAATATCAACAAACGCGGGAGTGCTGTTATCGGTCAGGTTTGCTGACACTACCTGCTTGCCCTCTGGGGCTGCAGGGTCGAAGATAACCGCGTATTGAGTCTTTCCCGTGGACAGTGTCTCGGTACCACCTGCAGCATCAAATTTTGTCACTGACTTATCGACCACCGTTGATAACGCATCCAGGGCAGCTTGGCCACTGAGGTTCTTGTTATCCGCTGCACTACAGGCGGTCAGCAAGGTGGTGAGCAGCAGGGCAACGAGTGCGGTGCGAATAGCGCGAATCAACATGATTCCAGCCTAGGTGCCCGGCAAGAAGCCAGGGGCCAGCGTCTTCACTACGGCATAGCCGGTGAACGAGACAATGTCGAGAATCCAGTGCGCAACAACAAGCGGCATCGTGCGGCCCCAGCGCTGATA
>JBEGKV010000114.1:0-3542 GCA_041183925.1 Actinomycetota bacterium | reverse complement strand
CCCGTGGCAGCTATTGGCCCAGAAGATAGGCTGGTGGGACTCATTACGGTGAAGAAACAGCTCTCCCGTGTTGTGGTGAATTTCCCCACTGATTCTGAAAGTTTTCAGGCATGATTGATTGGTTTACAGCCCTTCAAATTGGTGTTGCCGTGACCGGCGGCATTCTGGCCATAGTGTTGGGCGCCCTGGGGCGTCGCCCCAGTGACCTGACCATGGCCTTCGCCGGAGTCGTCGCACTGTTGCTCATTGTTCAGCTGGCGGTGACGATTGCAGGACCGCTCACCGGGAATACGCCCACCGGTAGTTTGTTCGAGTTCTACATCTACCTGATCAGTGCCATTTTCTTGCCCATCGGCGCAGGTTTCTGGGCGCTGATTGATCGCAGCCGGTGGTCTACCGTCATTTTGGGCGTTGCCCAGCTCGCGGTGGCCATCATGCTCTATCGGATGGGCCAGATCTGGTTTATTCAGGTCGCCTAGCCAGAACTAGACTCGACACGTTATGTCTACGACAACTCCCGCTGCAGTGAAGTCCCGCCGTTCTGGTGCTGGACGTATTCTCATTGCCGTGTATCTGGTGTTGGCTTTGGCTTCGTCGGGGCGTTCTTTTTATCAACTGGTAGCCAAGTTTGATCAGGCACCTGTTGCTTACACGCTCTCGGCCGTTGCAGCTGTGGTCTATATCCTGGCCACCATTGCACTGATCGCTCCCGGGCCTGCCTGGTATCGGGTGGCAAGGATCACCATCTGGTTTGAGCTGATAGGTGTGCTCACCGTCGGGACACTGAGCTTGATCGTGCCCAGCATGTTTGCCCACCCTTCTGTCTGGTCTTTCTTTGGGGCGGGATACCTCTTGATTCCTCTGGCCTTGCCCATCTGGGGATTGGCGTGGCTGCGGAGGCATCCTGAAAGCAGCGGTGCATGATGCAGCGCTGGTGGACTCTAGAAGACATCCCGGCACAGTGGGGCCCAACCGCGGTCACCATTGGCAAATTCAATGCCATTCATGTGGGGCACAACGAAATCCTGCGCCAGCTGGTGGAACTATCTGAACACCGTGGCCTCCAGCCCACCGTCATTACGTTTGACCGACACCCCTCGAAGCTTCTGGCGCCTGATAAAACCCCGGCAGATATTCTTTCGATCACTGACCGGCTCAACATTCTGGAACAGCAGAACGTTTCAGCAGCGATTGTGTTGCCCTTCACTGAGGAACTTGCCTCACTGAGTCCTCGGGGATTTGTCACTGAAGTGTTACTGGGCAAGCTCCGCGCTCAGGCAGTATTGGTAGGGCACGACTTCCGTTTTGGTCAGGGTGCTTCCGGAGATGTGACTACGTTGACGGAATTAGGTAAAGAGCTAGGTTTTGATGTCGTGTTAATCGATGATGTTGCCCCAGAAAATGGCGTACGCGCCTCGTCGTCTCTCATTCGCGAACACATGGCTGACGGTGATGTCGCCGGTGCCGCACGCCTCCTCGGTCGATTCCCCCGCGTGAGCGGTGAAGTGGTCCATGGTTTCAAGCGTGGCCGCGAACTTGGTTTCCCCACCGCCAACATGTCGCAGGAGTCTGTCGGCTTGATCCCTGCAGACGGGGTGTATGCCGGCTGGTTCATGGATGAAGGCCACCGCTACCCCTGCGCAATATCGGTAGGCACAAACCCCACTTTCGAGGGGGTAACCCAGCGCACTATCGAAGCGTTCCTGCTCGACCAGAAGATTGACCTCTACGGCCACCAGGTCAGCATCGACTTTGTGGACCATATTCGTGGCATGGTCGCCTTTGATGGACTCGATGCTCTCATTGAGCAAATGAACAAGGATGTCGTGCGCACCCGTGAAGTCCTCGGTCTGGAATCTTAAATGGCGGGAGAATTCACCACGAAAAATGATGACCTCGGGGAATCCCAGGACATTGGCGGGGTGAAGGTCGCTGTTGCGCAGTTTGGTCCCGGACCAAACGTGGCAGATAACATCAGCGTGATTGGCTCTCTTGTTCAGGCTGCAGCCGAAAACGGGGCACGAGTGGTGATTCTTCCCGAGTATTCCTCGGTATTGGGTGGTCGCCTGGGCGACTGGGTCAGTGAATACGCTGAATCGTTGCAAGGCCCCTTCGTGGAAGCGATGGCAGAGCTCGCCGATGAGAACAACATTGGCATAGTTGTCGGCATGCTGGAGAAGTCAGACCGTGCAGACGACGCGCGCCCTTTCAACACAGCTATCGCTGTGTTGCCCGGCGCTGGAGTCGTCGCACGTTATCGCAAGGTGCACATGTATGACGCCTTCGATGTGATCGAAAGTGACTGGATGCAATCCGGTGATCCAGCAGAAGAACCTCAGTTGTTCACGATTGATGACCTGACCATCGGGATGCAAACCTGTTTTGATCTGCGCTTCCCTGAAACGACTCGTCGTTTGGTTGATGCAGGTGTGCACATGGTCGCACTGATCGCGGAATGGATCTCGGGGCCCAAGAAGGCCCACCACTGGGCAGCTCTGACCTCGGCACGTGCCATAGAGAACACGGTTTATGTCGCCGCAGCAGACCAGATCCCTCCCATCGCTGTCGGAATGTCTCGCGTGATCTCACCCCTGGGTGAAACTCTCATCGACATGGGCCAGCAAATGGGTGTTTCTATTGCCACCGTCAATGTGCAGGCAGTCGAAGATGCGCGTGCAACGAATCCTTCCCTGAAGCTTCGCCGATATTCGGTCACACCACGCGACTAAAGCACCTTCTCAGGCGTAGTGTGAAAGACATGACCGCCTTGACCAGTGCCCCAGCAGCCGCAACGCTCGTTGCTTCCGTGAGGGATGTCTATAACACGGGACGCACTACCAAGCGTGAATGGCGGGTGGAACAGCTCCAGGCACTTCGCCAGATGGTGCTCGATAACGAAGAGCTCATTGAAAAAGCGCTGTTCAGCGATCTGGGTAAAAGCGCTACCGAGGCGCAGTTAACCGAAATCGGTATTGTTCTGGGCGATATTGAGTACGCACTTAAAAACCTTTCCGACTGGCTCAAACCACACAAAGTTTCCGTGCCTTTAGCGGCCATGCCCGCCAAAGCTTTTGTCGTCAGCGAACCGCTGGGCGTCGCACTCATCATTGCGCCGTGGAACTATCCCATGCAGTTGTTGTTGGCCCCATTGGTCGGCGCACTTGCCGCAGGCAATGCCGTGGTGCTCAAGCCCAGTGAGTTAGCACCTGCCACGTCCGAGGCGATGGCGAAGCTTATTCCGGTCTATCTCGACCCGGAAGCAGTAGTGGTAGTCGAAGGCGCTGCCCAGGAAACCGGCTGGTTGCTCGAGCAACACTATGACCACATTTTTTACACCGGCAATGGCCGTGTGGGCCGCATTGTGGCTGCCGCGGCGGCCACAAACCTCACGCCCACAACCCTCGAACTGGGTGGAAAGTCGCCCATCTACATCGATGACACTGTCGACCTCGAAGCCGCTGCGGAGCGGATTGCGTGGGCAAAGTATTTGAATGCGGGTCAAACCTGCGTGGCACCTGATTACATCCTGGCCACCGCTGAGG
>JBEGKV010000113.1:0-3547 GCA_041183925.1 Actinomycetota bacterium | reverse complement strand
GCCCCGTCCGGGCGGCACGCTGTATCGCGGCTACACCGGCATGTGGTCTTGGGTCCTGCACCGTATTACCGGTGTGGCCATCTTCTTCTTCCTGCTCGTACACATTCTCGACACTGCCCTCGTGCGTGTCAGCCCCGAGGCGTACAACGCCATCATGAGCTCCTACAAGACCCCCATCATGGGCTTGGGCGAGATCGCGCTCGTAGGCGCCATCGTCTTCCACGCACTCAACGGTCTGCGCATCATCCTGGTCGACTTCTGGAGCAAGGGCGTCAAGTACCAGCGCGCCATGTTCTGGGTTGTCATCGGCCTGTGGGTCGTTCTCATGGCTGGCTTCCTGCCTCGCCAGATCATCAACATCGTTCTGGAGGTGAACGGACAGTGAGCACCGTAGACACTCCCCGTAGCCCCTACGCCCGCACCAAGCCTTCCGGTACCAACTGGGAGAAGTGGGGCTGGATGTACATGCGCGCCTCAGGCGTCGTCCTAGTCGTCCTCATCTTTGGTCACCTCTTCGTCAACATGGTTGCCGGTGAAGGTGTTCGCGGTATCGACTTCGCATTCGTCGCCGGCAAGTGGGCTTCCCCCTTCTGGCAGGTCTGGGACCTCATCATGCTGTGGTTGGCACTCATCCACGGTGCGAACGGTATGCGCACGATCATCAACGACTACTCGAGCTCTCCCACACTGGGCAAAGTTCTTCGCTACGCGGTTTTTGCTTCCGCTGCAGTGCTCATTGTTCTTGGCACGCTCGTGATCTTCACTTTCGATCCCTGCCCCTCGGTCAGCCCAGAGCAGCTTAATTTGCTGCCCTCGTTCTGCCCACCTCAGTAATTCTTTAGACAACCTCTACTAACGGAGTCTCCCTCGTGGCAACCACAAGCAACGATACGTACGAAGAAACCAAGCTCATCGACGGCGTTTACTACCACCAGCACGATGTTGTCATCGTGGGTGCCGGTGGTGCCGGTATGCGTGCAGCAATTGAGGCTGGCCCCAATGCGCGTACTGCAGTGATTAGCAAGCTCTACCCCACACGCTCGCACACTGGTGCAGCGCAGGGCGGTATGGCAGCAGCACTGGCCAACGTGGAAGAAGACAGCTGGGAATGGCACACCTTCGACACCGTCAAGGGTGGCGACTACCTGGTAGACCAGGACGCAGCTGAGATCCTTGCCAAGGAAGCCATTGACGCGGTTATCGACCTCGAGAACATGGGTCTTCCCTTCAACAGAACTCCTGACGGCAAGATTGACCAGCGTCGTTTCGGTGGCCACACCCGCGACCACGGTAAAGCTCCTGTTCGTCGCTCCTGCTACGCAGCCGACCGCACCGGTCACATGATTCTGCAGACCCTGTTCCAGAACTGCGTCAAGCTTGGCATCGAGTTCTACAACGAGTTCTACGTTCTCGACCTCATCATGACCAAGGTCAAGGGCAAGGACGTTCCTGCCGGTGTCGTGGCCTATGAACTGGCGACCGGTGACTTGCACGTCTTCCAGGGCAAGTCGATTGTTTTTGCTACCGGTGGTTTCGGCAAGATCTACAAGACCACCTCAAACGCTCACACCCTTACCGGTGATGGCGTGGGCATCATCTGGCGTAAGGGCATTCCTCTCGAGGACATGGAATTCTTCCAGTTCCACCCCACCGGCCTGGCCGGCCTCGGCATCCTCCTGACTGAGGGTGCGCGTGGTGAAGGTGCGATCTTGCGTAATGCGTCAGGCGAGCGCTTCATGGAACGCTACGCCCCCACCATCAAGGACCTTGCTCCTCGTGACATTGTTTCGCGCTGCATGGTTCAGGAAGTGGCTGAAGGCCGCGGCGCAGGCCCCAACAAGGACTACGTTCTCCTGGACTGCACCCACCTCGGTGCTGAGGTTCTGGAAACCAAGCTTCCTGACATCACCGAGTTTGCTCGCACCTACTTGGGTGTGGACCCCGTGTACGAACCCGTCCCCGTGATGCCCACCGCGCATTACGCCATGGGTGGCATCCCCACCAACATCAAGGCTGAGGTTCTTTCGGACAACGACACCGTGATCCCCGGCCTCTACGCTGCCGGTGAATGTGCCTGTGTCTCTGTTCACGGATCCAACCGTCTGGGCACCAACTCGCTGCTGGACATCAACGTGTTCGGTAAGCGTGCTGGTCGCTACGCCGTCGAGTACGCCAAGACCGCTGACTTCGTGCCTCTCCCCAAGGACCCTGCGAAGGAAGTGCGCGAGCTCATCGAGCACATCCGCAACGCCAAGGGCACCGAGCGTGTTCCTGCACTCCGCAAGGAACTGCAGGAAGAGATGGACAAGAACGCACAGGTCTTCCGCACCGAAGATTCTCTCAAGTCGGTCACCAAGACCATTGAGAAGCTCCGGGAGGAATACAAGAACATCTCCATCCACGACAAGGGCAAGCGCTACAACACTGACCTTCTCGAAGCTGTTGAGCTGGGCTTCCTGCTCGACCTCGCAGAAGTTGTTGTCTACTCCGCACGCAACCGCAAGGAAAGCCGTGGCGGACACATGCGCGATGACTTCCCCGATCGCGATGACAAGAAGTTCATGAAGCACACCATGGCGTACCTCTCCGGAGATGCCAAGAGTGACGATGCTGGTGACCACATCAAGATTGACTGGAAGCCTGTTGTTATTACCAACTACCAGCCCATGGAGAGGAAGTACTAAACATGGCTACCGCAGTCGCAGAACAGACCGCCGTACCCGAGGTACAGGCTTTCACCATCACACTTATTGTTCGTCGCTTCCTTCCTGAGGTCGACGAAGAAGCGCGCTGGGAATCCTTCGATGTTGAGGTCTACTCGACCGACCGCATCTTGGATGCCCTGCACCGCATCAAGTGGGACCAGGACGGTTCACTGTCCTTCCGCCGCTCCTGTGCACACGGTATCTGTGGTTCAGACGCCATGCGTATTAACGGTCGTAACCGTCTCGCGTGCAAGACCCTCATTAAGGATCTCGACATCTCGCAGCCCATCTATGTGGAAGCCATCAAGGGCCTCCCCCTGGAGAAGGACCTCATTGTCGACATGGAGCCTTTCTTCGCTGCCTACCGTGAGATCAAGCCCTTCCTCATCTCGAACTCTGAGCCTGATGCAGGTAAGGAACGTCGCCAAAGCATTGAAGACCGCGCACGTTTCGACGACACCACCAAGTGCATCTTGTGTGCAGCATGTACCACCAGCTGCCCCGTGTTCTGGACAGACGGACAGTACTTCGGTCCTGCTGCTATCGTCAACGCCCACCGCTTCATCTTCGACTCTCGTGATGACGCCGGCGATGTCCGTCTCGACATTCTGAACGACAAAGAAGGCGTCTGGCGTTGCCGCACCACCTTCAACTGCACCGACGCATGCCCTCGTGGCATCCAGGTCACTCAGGCTATTGCCGACGTGAAGCAGGCCGTTCTGCGTGGACGTGCATAAGCACTAGTTATTACTAAAAAGACCCGGCCCTTTGAGGAAGGCCGGGTCTTTTTGTAGTTCCACAGGTCGTCTCCCCTGTAGAAGTTGTGTTTACTCGCTGCCGAG
>JBEGKV010000112.1:495-4052 GCA_041183925.1 Actinomycetota bacterium | reverse complement strand
TCATCCGTGGGGTCGTCAGAACGGAATGGCTGGATCTCATCCCAGATCGGTAGCCATTTTTCTTGAATTTCCGCGAAGTTATAGGTCGCGCCCTCGTTCTCAGACATCCTTCTAAGAATACTCGGTTGACTCCACCCCGAGTGCGCGCAGCAACGGGGCCACTTTGACCCAGGTCTCTTCTAATTCCGCCTGCGGGATGGAGCCGCTGGTAATCCCACCGCCGGTGCCGATTGACGCGCCTTGAGTGGTCAGCACAATGCTGCGAATAACCATGGCGAGGTTGGCTGAGCCATCAATACCTAAATAGCCAAAAGCACCGGAATAAATACCTCGTGGACCCTGCTCCAGCCCATGCAGAATGTTCATCGCGCTGATCTTGGGGGCCCCCGTCATCGAACCTGCGGGGAAACATACTTCCACCGCATCTACGGCACTCACTCCTGGCGCTAACTCTGCGGACACTGTCGACACAAGTTGATGCACGTTCTCGTAGCTTTCCACTTCGAGCAAGGTGTCCACCTGAACAGTTCCCAGCTGGGCTACGCGACCAACATCATTACGCATGAGATCGACAATCATGAGGTTCTCTGCACGCTCTTTATCGCTGGAAATCAGTTCAGCGGCGAGCGCCTCGTCGAGCGATTTATTCCGGCTGCGGGCCCTCGTACCCTTGATGGGTTTCGTGGTGAGGTGACCGGAGGCATCCACGCGCAGGAACACTTCAGGACTAGAAGAAAGCAGTGCGACCCCGTCAATAAGAAGCAGACCGCCATGATGGCTGGGGTTTTCTTCTCTCAGTCGGAGATACACATCCAGAGCACTGAAGCTTCCTGTCACGTTCACTTCATTGGTCAAACACAGTTGATAGGCATCTCCTGCCGTGATGGCTGCCAAGCACGTCTGAACAAGCTCTTGGTAGTGCGATGCAGAGTGTCGCCAGCTGACCCGCTCTGCAGGAACAACCTCGGGAACACGAAGCTGAGGGGCCACCGAACCGGCTAACTGAACCTGCAGCTGGGCCACCTTGTGCGCGCAGTCATCCGGAGTGCCCAACAGAATGAGATCGCAGGTGTGGAGTTCATGATCAAACTCGAGAGCCCAGTCAAGATACACAAAGGCGGCATCTGGTGTCCTTGCCGCAGATGTGGCCACACCGATTGTGTGGGACGCAAGCTCAAAGCCAAACCAGCCCACCCAGCCCAGGGCAAAACCATCCTCCCGTGCGGCAGATGTGTCCACAGCTGCATCACGTTCGAGCGCCGCACGAAGCCGTTCAAAGATGGTGACATCACCGTTTTCGACAGATTCGTGGAGGAAATCTGCAGAAGGAATGCCGATATAGGAGAGCCCTTCAGTAGCACGAGGACCCGCGTCAAGCCACACCGCGTGGGCAGCATTCTCAGCGAGCGCAGCATAGACAGCGGCGGGTTCTCGCCATTGGGCCAGTCTGGCTCGCTGTAGTTGCCGGGTCACCGTACTAGCCTAGGGCTGTGGATGTCTTACGTTATCGCTGGAACGGCAGTGAGCTCAGTGACATTACGGGCGCCCCCCTCATCCCCCTCTATGTCGCCGATTCCTTTCTGTTACGCGACGGTCAGGTTGCAGGTTTTGCCCGTCATCTGGAGCGATTTGCCACATCTGCCCACACGCAAGGACTCGTGCGGCCAGTGGATGCATTCCTCGAGGCAATCACCGCTGTTCTTCCCACTACGGGTGTCTACTTTCCTCGGATTGACCTCACAGAACGCGGTGAGCTGGAGTTATGGGTTCGACCCGCACCGGAACTGAAGGAACAGATTGTTCTGGCGACCGCGGCAAATGACCCTCGCACGGAACCGGCCATCAAAGGACCCGATATTCCAGCATTGAACGTGTTGCGAGAACAGGCACAGGCCCTGGGTGCTGACGAAGCCATCATTCTCGACAGTCAGGGACGCGTCATTGACGGCAGCACGACCTGCCTGCTGTGGTTCGACGGCGATGATGTTGTGATGCCGCCTGCTGAAGCCCTACGCGTGGACAGCATTACGGTGTCTCTGGTGACAGAAGCCCTCATGAATGAAGGGGCCACTATCAGAGAACAGTGGGTGACTCCTCAGGATTTAGTCAAGAAAGAGATTTACGCTCTGAATGCACTCCACGGGGTTCGTGCTGTTACCGGGTGGATTGATGGTCCAGAAGTCTCTCCTCATCCGGACCGGCTGGCTACCCTTCGAGAAGACTACGACACACAGTTTAAGAATATTTCTGAGGCCTCATGAACGAGATCATTAACAACATTCTGAGCACGGTGGCCTCGATAGACCCCGTCACGAGGACGCTGCTGTCGGCCTTGTTCATTATGTTGGAAACATCGTTTCTGGTCGGCTTGATTATTCCTGGGGACACTGTCGTCCTGGTCTCCAGCACTGCCATTACAACCCTGCCTGAGTATGTCTTCATGGTGGTCATGGTCATCGTGGGTTCCCTCACAGGGGAAACCATTGGTTTCTTTGTGGGCAAATACTTTGGCCCCCGCATTCGAAACAGCTGGCTGGGGCGCAAACTTGGTCCGCACCGGTGGGAACAAGCCGAAAACTACATTGACCGCCGTGGTGGCATCGCGGTATTCCTCAGTCGCTTCCTGCCCATTTTGCATTCCCTGGTCCCGCTCACGGTGGGAATGACCAAGATGACCTACAAAACGTTCATTCTGTGGACCGGTGCAGCCTGCATCATCTGGACCTTTGTCTACGTCACCATCGCTGCGGTACTCAAAGACCAATATCAAGCATTTGCCAGCAAGTATGAGTGGGCTGGCTGGGCATTCATTGGCATCATCGTTGCCTTTATTGTGGTCGTCACGCTGATCAAGAAACGCATTGAAAAAACTCAAGAGAAGTACATGGACGAGCCTGGTGACAATGATGCGCGCACCGTGGAGGACCCACTGGGTTCCTAAACTCTGACAAACTGAATGTTGTGACCTCGAGAAAATCTCCCAGCGCTGCGGAGCTGTCGAAAGACGTGATGCACCGCGCAGCGCGGATTGAGGACCGTTTTCACGCCTACCGAGAAAAGCGTGCCCGGAAACGCAATTACGCCGTGACCGTCGTCCCCTACCCCGGCTATGGCAACACGCAGTGGGTTCGCGTGCTGGCCCGTGTCCTGTTGACGAAGAATCCCCGACCTGGTTCTCGTGCCGCGCGAAAGATGCGCAAACGTTCAGAAAGCGTTCGCGGCTGGCGCTCGTTCACCTCCGTCCCCATCAACGAAGTTATTGTGACCATCCGCATCAACGGCCACGAAATGGTCGTCAAGGCTGACCGTGGCGGGGTGGTGGACACTCACATCGAAATGAGCCTCGCGCCAGGAATGCACACCGTGCAGCTTCAGGCAGAAGATTCGGAAGTGGCCGAAGCACAGATCCATGTCGTCGCTCCTGATGCCACCACAGGCCTCGTCTGTGACGTGGATGACACCGTGATGGTCACGGCGCTTCCCCGCCCTTTCTTGGCCGCATGGAACTCCTTCGTACTCGATGAGCATGCCCGCGTTCCGACTCCCGGAATGGCAGT
>JBEGKV010000112.1:0-489 GCA_041183925.1 Actinomycetota bacterium | reverse complement strand
CTCAGCCGCAACCTCTACCCTCAGGGCAGCCTCCTGCTGACGGACTGGGGTCCCACACGCGACCGCATGTTCCGTTCGGGCAGGGAGCACAAAGAAACACAACTGCGTCGACTTGCTGGAGAATTTCCTCACATCAAGTGGATACTTGTCGGCGATGATGGCCAACATGATGAAGCTATTTATGCCGAGTTTGAGAAGGAACATCCAAACAGCGTGAAAGCTGTCGCTATTCGCCAACTCTCCAACGGAGAAGCAGTTCTCGCCGGTGGCCGCAAAAAAGCTGAAGAGCACATTCAAGCCGGGGATGCACCCTGGGTGTATTCCCCCGACGGTGCTGGCTTATATGCCCAATTGAGAGAATTTAACGTTCTTTAAGACTTAGTCCGCAAACTCTTCGAATTGTGGCAGGTCAGCATGTTTAACCCTCACGTGAAGTCTCGTTCCGCCCTCTTCGTAGTCCGTTGAATCCACGACGGCACGAGCATGCAG
>JBEGKV010000111.1:0-4333 GCA_041183925.1 Actinomycetota bacterium | reverse complement strand
GCCAGGAATGGTTGCATTGACATCGGTGTAGCTGGCGCCAGTGATCAAACCCTTGGCACTGGTCATGGTGGCATATTGGTCCAGCCAGATGCTCACTGCTTGAAGCAGGATGTAGACGCCACCTATGACGGCCATTTGAATACGGGCAGCTTTGGCGATACGAAGTTCACGGCGGGCAACGGCGATGGACCCATACACATAGTTCGTGATGAGTGCTGCAATGGCAGAGAGCAAGACAATCGCCGAGAACAACGCGATAACTGCCCGATAAAAGGGCAAATCAAAGAGATAAAAAGAAATATCCAAATGGAACTGGGGATCTTTTTCGCCAGTCGGAGTGCCGTTGAACCACAACATTGCCATCTGCCAACGCGTTGCCGTGGACAGACCAGCAAAGATACCCAGCAGCGCTGGCACACCCCAGGTGAGGAGTTTCCGCAAAGGCTCAATCACGTCCTGATAGCGATCGAGCTGAGAATTGAGACGGGCGTATACCGGGCGCCTGCGATAGGCAATTTCAATGGACAGCCACACGGGGACCGCCATGGCAATGAACCCGGCAATAAAGAACCCGGCCGCAGCAAACCATTGGGTGGTCAGTACGTTCAAGAAGCCCAGTTGCTGGTACCAGAGAACATCTGAGTAGACGCTGGCGAACGCAAAGAAGACGATGAGGAGAACAACCAAGACCACAATGGTGACGAACAGAGGGCGGCGGTTACCGAGCCGGCGTGCAGGGCGGGGGGTTGCGTTACTCACAGTGTGACCTCAATCATGGGGCGGGGGTTGTGCGTGCTTAATTCTGACATGTGGGGAACATTCCCATGTTTGCGTTCATGGCTGCTGCTTTTTCACCGTGCAACTCCACGTAGTTCATGACGGTGAGAGCCTCGTCGAGGGTGGAAACAGCAAAAACATCCAGTCCACTCGGAACATGACCGACGACTTCATCACAGTTATCTGCGGGGGCAAGGAAATAGGTAGCACCTGCTTTTTTGGCACCGTAAAGTTTTTGACGAATACCGCCAATGGGGCCCACATTTCCAGCTGCATCGATCGTTCCTGTGCCGGCGTAGTGCTGGCCATCGGTGGTGTCATGCGGTGTGAGCTTGTCGATAATGCCGAGGGCAAACATCAAGCCAGCGCTGGGCCCACCGACGTCATCAAGACGAATGGTGACATCAAAAGGAAAGTCATACTTCGACTTTGCGCCGATCCCCAGTACAACATTTCCGTCAACCTCAATCGGTGTGAGCAGTGCCTCTGCTGCAACCCCATTATGGGTATACGTGAGGGTGCCGGGATTTTCAGTCCCGTTCGCATCCAAGAGTTGACGCAGTTGCGGCACACTGTCCACGGCTGTGCCATTGAACGCTGTGATGACGTCGCCCACCTGGAGGACATCCTTCGCCGGCGAGGATTTCGTAAACCCGAGTACTTCCACGCCCACCACGACGTCATAACCCAAATTAGTCAGTGCCGCAGCGATGGCATCTTGCTGAGAATCAACCATTTGTGCCGTGTTTGCAGCTTCACGATCGGTCGTGGATTCGTTCGGAGGGAAAATAGCATCCACTGGAATCACAGCTTTAGAAGGGTCGAACCAGGCGCCAGCAACTTCCAGCCAGGAAGGTGTTTGTTCCGGGTTTCCCAACACGGAAACAGTCAGCAAATCAAGTTCACCCGTAGTGGGAAAAGTTTGGGCACCCTCAATGGTGATGAGGGGAATCTTGATTTTCTTTTCCTCATCCTGAGGATCAGGGATTGACACGGCACCCAACGTGTCAAACCAGGGACCCGGCTGCTCAATCACATACGCAGAAGGAACTGCAGCTAACCCGACTACGAGTACCAACGAACCCACTAAGAGAGTGACGCCCAGTGAGCGTCGACGCTGCGCCTTCGTTTTCTTCGGCTTGTGTTCACCTTCGGGTAAGCCATGCTCGTCAGCACGAAACAGTGTCACGACAGTGGCTACCTTTCGTTGCGCTGAACTGGTCTACAGAGTCCAGCGTGTCAGGTATTGCTGAGTATTTCCCTCATGTTCGCGCCCAGCGCACGCAATTTACACTCGTTATCAGGAGAAACAAAGGCTTCGGGGTTTAGCGTTGTACTACCTAAGACAAAGGAAGAGCCATGGCGGACGAGAACGAACGCAGTCCCGAGGATGAATTCCGTGACATGTTGCGCGACATTCTTTCTGGCAAGGAGGGTGTCGACCCCAGTCAGCTTGCAGCGGCTGCCGGCCTTCCCAATGATCCGGCAAGCCTGGCCAACATTATGAGCCAGTTCCAAGCTGCCATGAAAGCCAGCGCCTCTGGCGAGGGCATCAACTGGAATACCGCCATGGAACAGGCAAAGTCTCTCGCACTTTCCACCGTCAAGCCCGTGGGCGCAATCGAACGTGCAGAAATCGATCAAGCGTTTCACATTGCCAACCTGTGGCTAGCTGAGGCCACCAACATTTCTGAGTTGTCCACTCCGCCAGCTCTGATCACTCGTCTGGAGTGGATTGAGCGCACCATGCCGTTGTGGACGCAATTGGCAGAGCCTGTCGCCAACAGCATTTCTACTGCGCTGACCAGTGTGCTTACCGAGCAAGCCCCTGAAGAAATGAAGGGCATGATCGCCGGCGCCTCTCAACTGATGAAGCAAATTGGCGGCAGCCTTTTCGCCATGCAGCTCGGGCAGGTTGTGGGTCAACTCTCCTCTGAGGTGGTTTCTGGCGGCGATGTGGGAATCCCCCTGCTCGATGAAGGTCAGGCTGCACTTCTGCCCCAAAATATGGGCGAATTTGGTGCTGGACTTGATATCCCGATGGATCAAGTACACCTGTATCTGGCTGTGCGCGAGCTTGCCCATGCCAGGCTCTTCCGCCACGCCCGTTGGCTGCGTTTGAACCTCATTTCCGCTATTCATGACTTCGCCCGGGGCATCACGATTGATCTGTCCCGCGTGGAAGACATCGCAGGAAACTTTGACCCACAAAACCCTGACGAACTGCGTGAAGCCCTCCAAAGCGGAGCATTGATTCCGCCCAAATCTCCGGAGCAACTAGCTGCCCTGGCTCGCCTTGAAACTCAGCTTGCCCTCATTGAAGGCTGGGTTGATGTGGTGACCGGCCATGCCACTACCCGACTGCCCCGCGCAGATGCGCTCTCTGAAACGGTGCGGCGTCGCCGCGCATCCGGTGGCCCTGCTGAGTCTGCGTTCGCCACCCTGGTCGGGCTGGAACTTCGTCCACGTCGCCTCCGTGAAGCAACCTCACTCTGGCAACAGGTGACGGAGGCAGTCGGTGCAGATGCACGCGATGCGTTGTGGTCTCATCCAGATCTCATGCCAGTCGCCGAGGACCTCGATAACCCCGCAGCGTTGATTGCACGCATGGAAGCCACTGCCCGCGGCGAGGTTGCAGAGCCCGATGAGATGGACCGCGCACTAGCTGATCTTCTCGACGGCAACATTCCACCTGTGGACGATTCAGAGCAGTAATGTGGACGATTCAGAGCAGTAATGTCTGCCATGCAGCATTCTGCGCTGCATGTACAAACTCAATCCTGATCTGCCACTTGTCTGGCGCACTCCCACATCCCTACAGTTTGGGGTGAACTCCGCGTCCTGCCTCCTCACCGAGGTGAGCCTGGGCGCCGAACGTCTGATTTCACTCCTGAACAAGGGAATCAGCGAACCCTCCCTACCTCTCATTGCACGGGAATGTGGGCTTTCTGTAGCAAAAGCCAGAGAGCTCCTGACTGAATTGGAACCAGCTCTGCGCGTTCCGCCTCGGCTGCCAAGCCTGCGCATCGCACTGGATGGGCAGGGACCGTTTATCGACCAGTTGGGAACATTGTTGGTGCAATGTGGACACCGCGTCGTCATTGCCTCTGCCCGCACAGCTGGACCAGCCGACCTCGCACTGGTGGTGGGAACTTTCGCACTAACACCTCATCGCACGGGCGACTGGTTGCGGCGGGGAATCCCCCACATCACAATCTGCTGGGGTGACACTCACGTCGATCTCAGTCCGTTACTGGGAAGTGCTCCCTCTGCACAAGATGACGTCTCAAGATTTCCTTGCGCAGAATGCCTCGAGCTTCATCACCGGGATAAGGATGAGAGGTGGCCAGTGATTGCCACTCAGGTGGTGAATCTGCCGGCAGCAAGCCAGACTCCCCTGCTCAAAGCGGAGGTGGCCACCCTGCTGTGCCGCTGGATTTCTTCTCCTGGCCTCATACCGATTGACTCAGAGACCGGAATACGCATTGCTGCACAAACCGGCGAAAGGGAAAAAGTTACTTTCGCCCTGCACCCGGAGTGTGCATGCCAAGCTCTG
>JBEGKV010000110.1:0-3582 GCA_041183925.1 Actinomycetota bacterium | reverse complement strand
CATATCCACAAGGAATTGACTGAATCAGGGAGAACACTCGTGATTCTTGATGAAGTACATCACGGTGGAGATGCACTCAGCTGGGGTGATGCCATACGAGAAGCATTCGATCGGGCCACGAAACGCTTGTCATTAACCGGCACTCCTTTCAGAAGTGATACAGCACCTATCCCTTTTGTTCGTTATCTCCCTGACCGAGATGGCGTTTTGGTTTCTCAAACCGATTATGACTACGGCTATGGTCGAGCATTGAGCGATGGCGTCGTTCGGCCGGTAATGTTCATGGTCTACGCAGGCTCTATGCGATGGCGCACGCGAGCCGGTGAAGAGATGGAAGCTCGGCTTGGACAGGACAACACCAAAGACGTCACTTCTCAGGCGTGGCGTGCTGCACTGGCACCCTCAGGTGAGTGGATTCCTCAAGTCCTGCAGGCGGCTAACAAGCGTTTGACTGAAGTTCGTCACAATATTCCAGATGCTGCGGGACTCGTCATTGCAACCGATCAAGATGATGCTCGTGAATATGCAAAAATTCTTCACACGATCACGGGAGAAGAACCCACTGTCGTACTCAGTGATGAATCAGGCGGAAGCCAAAAGATTGATGATTTCTCTGCGGGAACCTCCCGCTGGATGGTTGCCGTGCGCATGGTGTCTGAGGGGGTTGATGTTCCTCGTCTCGCGGTGGGAGTTTATGCCACCAGTGCTGCAACACCCCTGTACTTTGCTCAAGCTATCGGCCGATTTGTTCGAGCACGACGCCGCGGAGAAACGGCCACAGTTTTCCTCCCCAATGTACCAAGTCTCTTGCAGCTAGCTGAAGAACTGGAAGTTCAACGTGATCACGCACTTGAACGCCGACCCAAGCCTGGTGAGGATGCTGATTACCCTGAAGCATCGGAATTTGATGCAGCTCAAAGAGAAGAGTCTGCATCTTCAGAGTTGGGCGATGAAGTCAATGAATACGCCGTGCTTGGTTCTGATGCAACCTTTGACATGGTCATGTACCAAGGTGAAGAATTTGGCGGGTACGCAGAACCTGGCAGTGAGGAAGAGTTCGATTTCCTCGGCATTCCGGGCATCTTGGAGCCAGAACAGATTTCTGAACTCCTTCTTCAGCGTCAGCGCCGTCAAGCACAACGCGGGGCGCATCGGTCTGCTGATGTCGCGGTGAACCGTTCTGTGCCCTTACACAGAAACCTCAAAGAGCAACGAGCACTCCTCAATTCGCTTGTTTCCTTGTGGAGTAAACAAACTAATACTCCTCATGGAATTGTGCACACTGAACTCCGCCAGAGTTGCGGTGGACCAGCCGTCGCACACGCTACGGTCGCCCAGCTTCAAGCACGCATTGACCTCATGCGACGAAGAATATCTAGTCCTCGCTAAATCAATATCTGGTTCATATTCCGCAACACGCCACAACATGATGTAGTCAAAGAAGTTTCCTCTTCAAGGACAGGAGTACTATTTCGACATGTCTTGCATTCGTTTCAATACTCCCGCACAGCGTGCACAACTCGATCAGTTACGTGCTGATAAGAAGTTAGCTGAAACTGCCGTTGCTCAGTTTCTCGGCCCAGAGTTTGGTGAAACAAAAATCAACCGTCTTCGAATCATGGCGGCTGACAAGAACCCTAAAATACGCGAAAGTGTGGCTCTGAGCTATCACGTTCCTGAAGAAGTCATGTGGGCATTGGCTAAGGACAAGAACGAAGGTGTTCGTATCTGTGTCGCTCGCAATGAAACTACTCCGTGTGACATTCTGCGGCACCTGGCTACCGATAAAAGTGAACAAGTGCGGAGCTGGGTTGCAGTGAACTTCTTTGTTCCTCAAGACACTATGGAAGTCCTGGCTTCGGATACGAGTGAATCAGTTCGTAAGCTCGTCGCGTGGAAAGCTGACCTCGCCGCACAAGAGCTTGTTGCTCAGGGATAAATTTTCCTTAAACGCAAGAAATCCCCGGAAAGTATCCGGGGATTTCTTATTGTGCGCGAAGGGGGACTTGAACCCCCACGTCCTTACGGACACTAGCACCTCAAGCTAGCGCGTCTGCCATTCCGCCACCCGCGCAGGTGTTGGTGTTTAACCACCGAGTGACAACATTAGCACGAAGAAATATGCTCAATGTTCACGTCGCTGCTCTGAACTGTGTTCCGCCCCGATAGTCTCGCGTTTATGGGTTTTTTCGAAGCAATATTCCTCGGCTTTATTCAAGGTCTCACTGAGTTCATTCCGGTCTCCAGTTCCGCGCATTTGCGTATTGTGGGGGAGTTTCTCCCCAGTGCAGTCGATCCCGGTGCCGCCTTTACCGCCATTACTCAATTGGGAACAGAAGCCGCAGTGGTTGTTTACTTTTGGCGTGATTTGGTTCGCATTGTCAAGAACTGGGCTCTTTCACTGGTGGGGAAAGTTCCCCGACAAGATTCAGAAGCCCGGATGGGCTGGCTCATCATCATCGGCTCTATTCCGATCATTGTGTTGGGGCTTGTATTTCAAGACGAAATTGAAACCACCCTTCGTTCGCTCTGGATAGTCGCAACGATGCTCATTGTGTTTGGCATTTTGCTAGGCATTGCAGATGTCGTGGGAAAGAAGACCAAAAATCTTCAACAACTCACTGTTGGCAGAGGAATCATTTTCGGCTTGGCCCAAGCACTTGCTTTGATTCCCGGCGTTTCTCGCTCTGGCGGAACCATCACAGCCGGATTGTTCATGGGTTTCAACCGCAGTTCAGCAGCCAGATACTCATTCCTGCTGGCCCTTCCGGCTGTTTTCGGCAGTGGTTTGTATCAACTAGCCAAAAGCTTTAACGAACCGCAAGTGTTTTCCGGGTTGGAAACCCTAGCCGCAACAGTCGTTGCCTTTGTTGTGGGCATCGGTGTTATTGCGTTCTTGATGAATTGGTTGGGTAAGCACAGCTTCTGGCCATTTGTGATTTACCGAGTAGTACTGGGTGGAATACTCCTGGTTCTGTTAGCAACCGGGGTCTTGCAGGGTTAGACCCCTGGAGGGTTCTCGGGGGTGCCCTCCGGAGGTTTATCCGCCGATCGCAAGAACCGCTCAAACTCCTGTGCAAGGGATTCTCCTGATGCCTCAGGGGAGTCGACCATGTCACGTGCTTGTTCTAGTTGGGCTATGTAGGCAGACATATCTTCGTCTTCAGAGGCGAGTTTGTTGATGTTTTCTTCCCACGTTGCAGCTTCCTCGACCAATTCGCCCCGAGGTATGACCACGTCAACAATTTCTTCGAGTTTGTCAATCAGTGCCAGTGTTGCTTTGGGACTGGGGCCCTGATGGACATAATGGGGCACTGATGCCCAGATGGCGATGGTCGGAATATCTGCTTCCTCTGCGGCGGCTGCAATCACGCTGAGAATTCCGACGGGACCTTCATAGGTACTCCGTTCTACCTCAAGTGCGTGACGAACGGCAGCATTTTCACTTGACACAAAAGTGGAGATAGGACGAGTGTGGGGAACATCGGCGAGCATGGAACCCAGCAACACAATTGCTGAAATGTCTGCAGCCAGTGCGACATCTAAAATCTCATTCGTAAACGTAAGCCAATTTCTACTGGG
>JBEGKV010000109.1:0-3674 GCA_041183925.1 Actinomycetota bacterium | reverse complement strand
GAAGGTGTACTGCAGGGCCAGGGCTAAACCGATGGTCACAATGATCATCTGGTTGAGGCTCAGACCCTTCTTGCGCAGGGGCTTCCAGATGAAGGCATCCTGTAACCATCCGGTGGCACCAGTAATGATGACCACGATGATGGTGGTGAGCACGATGTTGAGGCCCAGCACGTTAGCGAAGGTGTAGCCCAGCAGACCACCCAAGGTGACCTGTTCCGCGTGCGAGAAGCTGGAGAGTCCGGTTGTTCCATAGATCAGGGACAAACCAATAGATGCCAGGGCGAGCAGGAGGCCCAGGCGCAAACCGGAAACAAACTGTTGCGCGAAGCGCTCCCAGTTGAATCCTTCTGCAGAGGCACCTGCGTTGGCATCGGGTGCAGCCGTGGCTCCGGAGTCAGCGCCGCTGACTTTGAAGATTGCTCCACCGTTGGCACCCAGTGTGATGTCGCGCGTTTGTGTGGCATCTCCGTCGATGGTGACACCGGCAGGAAGGGACTTCTCATCCAACGTGATGGTGTAGCTGCCCGCTGCGGTGACCGCAGCGTTCCACTTACCGTCTTTATCCGTTTGCACGGTCACGGTCTGACCATTGCCATCCACGGTAATTTCGACACCTTCACCGACGCCCTTGATGGTTCCGTTGAAGCACGCGGTTGCAGCGTCTGCCTTGCACACGGCAGTTGCTGCGTGTGCACCGGAGACACCGGTTCCGAGTGTGAACGAGAGAACCAACAGACCCAGGAGTACACCGAAGATAACTCGTAGGTTTTTAGGGCTGGTACGGCGCACTAACGCTGTGTTGACCACTGCACCTCCATAGGGAGAACAACCGAACTGTTGGTCACGAGAAGTTCTCCATTTGTTTCATCGCCATTCGACATTGAGAGACGATACGCATTGATTATGTCGCACTTGTTTCATGAGCGCGAGACAAGCAACAAAACCTGACTTTAGTAGGGGAATAACACCCTGCGCCAACCCGTTAAGCTTGTCTGTAGAGACTCATCAACGCTGGCGCGGAAAACAGCCGGAATATTTGTTTAAATACGATACGAAACTGAGGAATCAATGGCCCAGAACGATCCATTCGGATTTGTTGGACTGACCTACGACGACGTTCTGCTGCTGCCTGGCCACACAGACGTTATTCCGAGCGAGGCAAACACTGCCAGCCGCTTCACACGACGTATTACCCTGTCTAAGCCGTTGATCTCCAGCGCGATGGACACCGTGACCGAAGCGCGGATGGCCATTGCGATGGCGCGCCAGGGCGGTATCGGCATTCTGCACCGCAACCTTTCTATTGAGGACCAGGCTGACCAAGTAGACAAGGTCAAGCGCAGCGAGTCCGGCATGATTACAAACCCTGTCACCACTCACCCCGAAGCAACCGTGGCCGAAGTAGACGACTTGTGTGGACAGTTCCGGGTGAGCGGCCTTCCTGTCATTGACGCAGATGGCACTCTGGTCGGCATTATTACCAACCGCGATATGCGCTTTGTGTCTGAAGCAGACAAGCGCGTGCTGCGCGTGCGCGACATCATGACCCCCATGCCGCTCATCACCGCACCGGTCGGTGTCTCAGCTGACGACGCGATTGCCCTACTGGCAGCTAACAAGATTGAGAAGCTGCCCATTGTGGACGCAGCCGGCAAACTCACCGGCCTGATCACCACCAAAGACTTTGACAAGTCCGAGAAGTACCCGGACGCCACCAAGGACGACGCTGGTCGTCTGCGCGTCGGGGCAGCTATCGGTTTCTTCGGTGACGCCTGGGAGCGCGCAGAAGCACTGCGCGACGCCGGCGTCGACGTTTTGGTTGTCGACACCGCCAACGGGGACTCCGCTGGCGTGCTCGACATTATTCGCAAGCTCAAGAACGACCCTTCGTTCGCGCACATCGACGTGGTCGGTGGAAACGTGGCGACCCGCAGCGGTGCGCAGGCACTGGTGGACGCCGGTGCTGACGGCGTGAAGGTGGGCGTGGGCCCTGGATCGATCTGCACCACGCGTGTGGTGGCCGGTGTGGGTGTTCCTCAGGTCACGGCCATCTGGGAGGCCTACCAGGCCGCTGGCCCTGCTGGCGTTCCCGTCATTGCTGATGGTGGTCTGCAGTACTCCGGCGACATTGCTAAGGCCCTGGTTGCCGGCGCAGAGTCCGTCATGCTCGGGTCACTGTTCGCGGGCTGCGATGAAAGCCCCGGAGATCTCGTCTTTGACAACGGCAAGCAGTACAAGAGCTACCGCGGCATGGGTTCCTTGGGTGCCCTGCAAACCCGCGGCGAGCGCACCTCCTACTCGAAGGACCGCTACTTCCAGTCCGACGTGCCCAGTGATGACAAGCTCATCGCCGAAGGCATTGAAGGCCGTGTGGCCTACCGCGGCCCGTTGGCCGCTGTGGCCCACCAGCTCGTGGGTGGTTTGCGCCAGTCCATGTTCTACGTGGGCGCACGCACCATTGCCGAACTTCGCTCGAACGGCAAGTTCGTGCGCATTACTGCGGCTGGACTCAAAGAGTCCCACCCGCACGACATCCAGATGGTTGTCGAAGCACCGAACTACCGCAAGTAAGCAACTGAATAAGGAACCGGGGAGATCATGACGGAAATTGAGATTGGGCGTTCTAAGCGCGCACGCCGTGCTTTTGCCTTCGACGATATTGCCGTCGTACCCAGCCGTCGTACCCGTGACCCTCAGGATGTGTCGGTCAACTGGAGCATTGACGCCTACCAGTTCAACATTCCTATCCTGGCTGCCCCCATGGACTCTGTGGTCTCCCCCGAGACCGCCATTGCCATGGGCAAGCTCGGTGGCGTGGGTGTGCTCAACCTGGAGGGTCTGTGGACTCGCTACGAGAACCCCGTGCCGATTCTTTCTGAGATCCGCTCCCTTCCTGCAGACCGTGCGACGGCACGCATGCAGGAAATCTACGCAGAGCCCATCAAGGCAGAACTCATCACGGCGCGCATTGCCGAGATTCGCGCCTCGGGTGTGACCGTGGCTGCAGCGCTGTCTCCGCAGCGCACTCAGGAGTTCTACAAGACCGTCGTCAGTGCGGGTGTGGACCTCTTTGTCATCCGCGGCACGACCGTCTCTGCCGAGCACGTCTCGCAGGGGACTGAGGCTCTGAACCTGAAGAAGTTCATCTACGAACTGGATGTTCCTGTCATTGTTGGTGGCGCAGCCACCTACACCGCAGCTTTGCACCTCATGCGTACGGGTGCTGCCGGTGTTCTGGTTGGTTTTGGTGGAGGCGCAGCGTCCACCACCCGTGCTTCGCTGGGTATTCACGCACCCATGGCCACTGCTGTGGCCGATGTGGCCGGCGCACGCCGTGACTACATGGACGAATCTGGTGGACGCTACGTCCACGTCATCGCGGATGGTGGCCTCGGCACCTCCGGTGACGTGGTGAAGGCCATCGCGTGCGGTGCAGACGCTGTCATGCTTGGGTCTGCACTGGCCCGTGCCACCGACGCCCCAGGTGGCGGATGGCACTGGGGTCAAGAAGCCCACCATGGTGAACTTCCCCGCGGCAGCCGCATGCACGTGGGCCAGGTAGGTTCGCTCGAAGAGCTTCTCTACGGTCCTGCTACGGTCTCTGATGGCACCGCCAACATTGTGGGCGCCCTGCGCCGCTCGATGGCGACCACCGGTTACTCCGATCTCAAGGA
>JBEGKV010000108.1:0-3891 GCA_041183925.1 Actinomycetota bacterium | reverse complement strand
TCGACCTCGAAGCCGCTGCGGAGCGGATTGCGTGGGCAAAGTATTTGAATGCGGGTCAAACCTGCGTGGCACCTGATTACATCCTGGCCACCGCTGAGGTGCAGCACGAACTCGAGGCACATCTGGTTGCTGCGATTGCAGGGCTCTATGGTGCTGATCCCTTCACGTCGGCCGATTACGGCCGCATCGTGAACGACCATCACTTTGCACGTGTGAGCGCATATTTGGCGGACGGCCGAGTTGTTGCGGATGGAAAGCCTGATGCTTCATCGCGTTACATCCCGCCAACCGTATTGGCGGATGTCCGACGCGATGCACCCGTGATGCAGGAAGAGATCTTTGGGCCCATCCTGCCCATGGTCACGGTGACCGATCTCGATGACGCGATCGCGTTTATCAACTCCCGGCCTAAGCCACTGGCCCTCTATGCCTTCACTGAAAATACCCTTGTTCGTCGCGCTTTCACCGAGCGCACCAGCTCTGGTGCTCTGGCGTTCAATGTCGCCGTGCTTCATCTCAGCGTGCCAGGACTGCCCTTTGGTGGCGTGGGGGAGAGCGGTATGGGTGCCTACCGCGGAAAGCGTTCCTTCGACACCTTTAGTCACGAGAAAGCCATCCTGGCCAAGCCACTGAAGCCGGAGACCCTCGCACTGATCTTCCCCCCGTTTACCGAGCGTAAAAAGAAAATGATCAAGGGTTTGCTGCGCAAACTGAGCTAGCCCCCCTCAATCTGAAAAGGCAGAGATGTCCGTGTCTGAACCAACTACTCCATCTACCAAGCCCATCGACACCTTGAGTCTGTCCTCGACCGACCAGGTAGGGAACTTCTCGGGCAATGCACAGATTCCACAAACCCCCATAGCCACGCGCACGGAAAAAGACTCTCTGGGCACCATGGACGTCCCGGCCGATGCCTACTGGGGTGTTCACACCGCCCGGGCATTGGAGAACTTCCCCATTGCGAAACGCCCCATATCTGTTTTCCCAGAATTGATCGTGGCACTGGCCTGCGTCAAGCAGGCAGCCGCGCGCGCAAATGAAGAAATCGGGGTGCTCAGTAAGGAAAAAGCTGAGCTCATCGACCGGGTCTGCCAAGAAATCATCGACGGTGCCTGGCATGACCAGTTCGTGGTCGGCGTGATTCAAGGTGGTGCAGGAACCTCCACCAACATGAACGCTAATGAGGTTATTGCGAACCGGTGCCTGGAGATCATGGGCTATCCCAAGGGCGCCTATGAGCACATGCACCCCATTGATGATGTGAACAAGTCTCAGTCGACCAACGACACTTACCCCACCGCCGTCAAGCTGTCTCTTGCCTTCTCGCTGCCACACTTGCTGTCAGAGTTAGGGCTGCTGCGTGATGCTTTCTATGCCAAGGGTGAAGAGTTCAAGCATGTGCTCAAAGTGGGGCGCACTCAACTCCAAGATGCTGTCCCGATGACGCTGGGTCAAGAGTTTCACGGCTTTGGCACCACCCTCGGGGAAGACTATGACCGGCTGACCGAAACAGTCTGGATGCTCAGTGAGATCAATCTGGGTGCCACGGCCATTGGCACGGGTATTACCGCAGACCCTCGTTATCGCGAAGCTGCGGTTCGGCACTTGGCCACAATCTCAGGTCTCACCATCACGAGCGCCCCCGACCTGATTGAGGCCACTAGCGATGCGGGTGGGTTCATGTCCTTCAGTAGCACTCTTAAGCGCTCCGCCATCAAGCTATCCAAGATCAGCAATGACCTTCGACTGCTTTCCTCGGGGCCTCAAGCGGGCCTAGGTGAAATCAACCTTCCTGCTCAGCAGGCAGGATCATCGATCATGCCGGGCAAGGTCAACCCTGTTATTCCCGAAGCAGTCAGTCAGGTGGCATACGCCATTGCGGGTAATGACGTGACGGTGACCATGGCAGCCGAAGCGGGCCAGCTTCAGCTCAACGCCTTTGAGCCGGTCATTGCCTATTCACTGTTGCAAGGTATCAGCTGGCTTGCCCAGGCCTGCATGACCCTGCGGGTGAATTGCGTGGTGGGTATCACAGCGAATGTGGAACGCCTTGAGGGCATGGTGGCCTCGAGCGTGGGTGTTATTACAGCCTTGATTCCCTTCATCGGCTATGGCCCTGCAGCAGAACTGGCCAAACAGGCGCTCAAGACGGGCCGCCCCGTTGCAGACCTTGTTGTCGAAGCGGGGCTGATGACCCGCGACGATGTCCTGCGAGAACTTTCTCCCGCAAAAATTTCCGGGATGGAAGCCTAGAGGCCTTTCGGGAGTTTTCGAAGAACTGCCATGGGCATTGCCATCCATACGGTGGCAATCACGATGGCCGCGCACACGCCGCCAATAATTCCGGCGGTGTTACCGAGCACCACGTTGAAAATGAGGGCAACGGTGCCCGCAAGAACGAGACCCACCATGACGAGCGTCATGCGAAGAAGAACCTGAGTGATCGCCACTACCCGAGCTTTAGCTCCCGGGTGGCCAAAAAGGATGCGGTGAAAACTCACCGGTGCGATCGCGAGGACGGTGGCTAAGGTCGCTGTGATGACGAGCGTAAGGTACAGGTTGCGTTCGAGCACGCTGATGGTGGCAAAGGCAGGCTGGAAACTCAACGTCAGTAAGAAACCCATCATGATTTGGGTTCCTGCCTGCGTCACACGCAGCTCGCTGAGCTGTTCGGTCCAACGGCGTTCCAGGCGATCCAGTTCAGATTCGCTTTGTTCTGGATCAACCGAGGATACGTGATTCGTCATGTTCCCAGCCTAGCTAGGCTGAAACTATGACAACCGCGACTGACGTGGTGATGCAGCGCATGCTCACCGTTCCCGATTTTCCTTCTGAGGGCATCTTGTTTCGGGATCTCACTCCCGTTTTTGCTCACGGAGCATCGTTCCGTTCGGTTGTGGACGGTTTGATAGAACCCTTCGTGGGGCAGTTTGACGCCGTGGCCGGGCTGGAAGCCCGAGGCTTCCTGCTGGCGGCCGCTGCAGCCATTGATGCAGGCGTGGGAGTTCTTCCTATTCGTAAAGGTGGCAAGCTTCCCGGTGACATCATCGGAGAAACCTATGACCTGGAATATGGCACTGCCACCCTCGAAGTGAATCCACTCTCCCTTCCGGCAGGATCTCGCGTGCTGGTGCTCGATGACGTGCTCGCCACCGGTGGCACCATCGAGGCGTCCGTCTCTCTGATTGAGCGTGCAGGCTGGGTTGTTGCAGGCATCGCAGTCGTCCTCGAGCTGGAAGCCTTGTCTGGCCGAGAACGCCTGGCTGGCCGAGAAATCCACTCACTCCTCACCCTTTAGGCTGACCACATGACTATTCCTTCCCTCACCCTCAACGATGGTCTCGTGCTCCCCGCAATTGGCCTGGGCACGTACAAGCTCACCGGCCAAGACGGTGTTGACTCGATTGTCTCTGCCCTGCATGCCGGTTATCGCCTGATTGACTCCGCCACGCTCTATGGCAACGAGGTTGAAGTGGGCACAGCCATCGTGGAATCAGGCATTCCCCGCGAAGAAATTATTGTCACGACTAAGTTGCCGGGCTCTGGTTTCGACGAAACGATGGCGGCGTTCGAGGCTTCTCGCCGTGCACTGAAATTAGATGTGATTGACCTGTATTTGATTCACTGGCCCAACCCCAGCGTGAATCGCTACCTCGACTCGTGGGAAGCGATGGTCGAGCTTCAGCAGGATGGTGTAGCACGCAGTATTGGTGTGTGCAATTTCACGGAGGAATTCCTGGGCCGCATCATTGATGCCACGGGAGTGGTTCCTTCGGTGAACCAAATCGAACTCCACCCCTACTTCCCACAGACTCAAATGCGGGCGGTGCATGCCCAGCTGGGTATCCAGACCGAGAGCTGGAGTCCACTGGGTAAGGATGACAAGATTCG
>JBEGKV010000107.1:0-3691 GCA_041183925.1 Actinomycetota bacterium | reverse complement strand
GGGCTGGAGAAAAGGATCTTCTGGGTAATCCCAATACCGAGCAATACTGCCGCCACGATGAACACACCAATGGCAATAAAGAACCGCACGATTAAGTCTCTCCTCCACGTTTATTCACGCATGACACCAGAACTGGTCAGCGCGTCACGTTAAGTCCTTCCAAGATACCCGAAATAGCTCAGATAAACCTGAGAGCGGGGGTTACACCCTGTATGAAGGCGGAGGAATAGCCTGCCTTTCGGTAGAATTGAGTCGCATGTTTCCGGTCTTCGGCCGGCGTGGAGGAGGTCTGTCGTGGCATCGGAGTCATCGTTTTCTCGCGTTCTGCGCGGATACGATCCGAGCGAAGTCGACGAACTCGTTCAGAAACTACGTCGTGAACTGCTCGTGGCATCTACCAGTCACACCGACGCGTTGGCTCAGGTTGCCGCCCAGGCTCAGCGGATAGCAGAGCTGGAGCTGGAGCTTTCCCAGCGCAGCTCTCCGACTCCTGAAGGTCTCAGTGCCAGAGCGCAGGCCACGGTCAAGAAAGCTGACAAGATCGCGAAGGAAATTGTCAGCGGCGCAGAATCTGAAGCTTTGCTCATTCGCTCTGCAGCCGAAAGCACCTCTCGCAACCTCATCACCGCCGCGCAAGAAGGACTCGAACAGGCGCGTGCTCAGGCAACCCGGGAAACGTCTCTGATGATGACCGAGGCTCGCGCTGAAGCCGAACGAATGATTTCCCTCGCTCAAGAGCGCATCGCGGTCTTGGTTACTGAGGCAGAAGCCGATGCCTTGAATGTGCGGGGTGAAGCTGCCACTATTGCAGCGAATCTGACTGCCTCCGCTCGTAACGAGGTGGAGAAGCTCGCCGCAGCGCAACACCGAGAAGCCATGGAACTTCGACTCGTGTTAGCAAAAGCAGCTGAGGAGAACATTGCTCCCGAGGTGATGGAATTACTCAAGCTCCACGCCGAAGGTGCGGCGGTTCGTGATGACATGGAAGCTGAACTAAAGTCCAGACACCAAGAATCTGTTTTCCAAACCGAGAAATACATCGGTGCAGCAGAAACGCAACTGGCAACTACGAAGACTCGAATTCGTACTCTCGAAGCCGAATCGGAAGCAACCTTCGAACGAGCATCTGAAGAGGTGCGGCTTCGTCACGAGCGTTCCCGGCGTGACGCGGAGAAAATTCGACGTGATGCTCAAGCCCAGGCCGACAAGATGATCGTGGACGCGGAAAAGTATGTTGCCGCAGTTTTGAGTTCTATTTTTAGCCACATTGAAAACCTGCGCACACAACGAGAAGCAGTCGCTTCCTACTTCGACGCGCTACGGTTAGAGCTAGAACAATCGCTGGGTACGGTTTCTCATCACGCCCCGCAGAGCTCAAAGCAATTGAGCACAAAGAAATAATAAGGAGCACCACAGTGCGCATTCAGAATGCATTCCGCGTAGGCCTCATCGGCAGCCTGGGTGTGGGCCTTGGCCTAGTCCTCATGAGCGCAGTTCACTCGCTGGCCACCGTGTTGACCTACATCTTTATTGCTTTGTTCCTTTCCCTCGGCCTCGACCCCGCTGTGAAGTGGCTGGAGTCTAAGAAGTTCCCCAAGTGGGCAGCCATCACGACTGTCATCGTGGGCATCGTGGGCATCTTCATTGGCATCTTTGTTGCCATTTTGCCCATGATGATTGATCAGATGATTTCACTCTGGCAAAGCTTGCCCAAGGAAATTACAGATCTGCGCACTCAGGACTGGATTACCTACCTGGAGAAACAGTTCGGTAACACAGTTGACGTGAATGCCGTCATCACCGAAATAGGAAAATTCTTTAGCGATCCTGCCAACATCAGCAAGATCGCTGGTGGCGCGCTTGCAGTGGGTGTGGGCGTAGCGAATGCTGTCAGTGGCACCCTTATTGTCGTCATTCTGACCTTGTACTTCACCGCTTCTTTGAACACTGTCAAAAAAGCTGTGTACGACTTCGTGCCTAAAACCAAGCGTGAGAACTTCATCCGGATGAGCGAGCAGATCACCAATGGCGTAGGTAAATACGTTGTGGGTCAGATTGCTCTGGCTTTGCTCAATGGAATTCTGGCCTTCGTGATGCTGACCATTATTGGCGGCAAGCAAGCACTGCTCTTCGCCTTCCTGGCCTTCCTCTTCGCTCTGATTCCCCTCATTGGTACAGTCATGGCGTCGATTATCGTCACCCTCGGTCAACTCATGTTGGCAGGCCCTGAAACAGCAATCGCGATCGGTATCTACTTCTTGATTTACATGCAGATTGAGGCGTATGTCTTCAGCCCCCGCATTATGAACAAGGCCATCTCGATTCCTGGTTCTGTTGTGGTGATTGCTGCACTCGCCGGTGGAACACTAATGGGTATTTTGGGTGCCCTGGTAGCTATCCCCATCGCAGCATCGATTGTGCTGATCATTAAAGAAGTGGTTTATCCCATGCAGGATGAGGCCTAATCCACTGATCAGAGTGGAAGGTTGGAGCTAGTCTCCCGAACCTTCGACGTCTCCATCCCACCATTCAGGCAGGGGTGCAGCCAAGGGGTTGACGCGCTCCACTATCTCGTTGAGCACGCGCTTGGTTTGGTTCTCCCCCACCCAGAGATGCTTACCCCCCTCGACCTCGACGATGTCGATGTGGGAGACGCTGGAGAATCGCTCACGCGCCTCGGGGCCCTGGAGATAGTCATCAAGTTCTGGCACCAGAGCAATGAGCTGACGGTGATTGCCGTCCCACGCAGCTACGTCCTCTGCCGTGGCGCGGTGCAAGGGCGGAGAAAGCAAAATCGCGCCATCGATGGCGTGCTCCAGCCCAAACTTCAACGCGAGTTCCGTACCGAATGACCAGCCAACAAGCCAGGGGTGGGGTAAACCACGCGCTGTGACAAACGCCATCGCTGCGGCCACATCGGCCCGTTCGTCCGCCCCATGACCAAACTCACCCTGGCTCTGACCGCGAGCAGACTTGGTGCCACGAGTGTTAAAGCGCAGCACCGCAATGTTGGCCAGTGCCGGGAGGCGGCCTGCTGCTTTGCGCAGAATGTGTGAGTCCATGAAGCCACCTGCCGTCGGCAGGGGGTGCAAGGTCACCAGCGTGGCAACGGGAGCACCACCCAGAGGCATAGCTAACTCCCCCACCAAGGTGAGACCATCGGCGGTGTGTAACTCGATGTCTTCGCGCAAGGCAGGCAGATTGATTCCGCCGCGAATCTCAGTGGACATTTCTAACTCACTTTCCAACAGGCATCGTGCCAGTGGCGACGATCTGCTACATCGGCAGCGTCACCCAAGATTCCGTCATTGCGCCACGCGGCCAGGTGGGCAACACCTGGTGCGATCTCTAGCGAACATCCGGGGCAGATGTAAACCTTGGTTGCATTGGCCACTGAGATGGGCTGTACGGTCCATTCACGGCCTTTTCGCACTTCGCTGCGACGGAAACCTGTGGTGAGGCGTTCCACGTCCAGTGGCTCATATTCAGCGTCACGCTTGCGCGAACGATTACTGCGCGCCATTAGTACCAGTGAACAGCTTCAGAGTGCGCCCAGGCGCCACAGGGTGAACCGTAACGACCCTCGATATAGCGCAGACCCCACTCGATCTGTGTGGCCGGGTTTGTCTGCCAGTCATCAGCAACGGTCGCCATCTTTTCACCCGGGAGGGACTGCGGAATGCCATAGGCG
>JBEGKV010000106.1:0-3692 GCA_041183925.1 Actinomycetota bacterium | reverse complement strand
CGAATGCCCTGACGAGCAAACTGCACGCCAAGTTCACGGCTCATGGCTAACACTCCACCCTTAGATGCCGTGTAAGAAATCTGTGAGGTAGCAGAACCGAGCACAGCAACAAAAGATGCCGTGTTGATAATCGAGCCACTTTGTTGCTTGACCATGTGACGCAACGCAGCCCGTGAACACAGGTACACAGACTTGAGGTTTACATCTTGGACTTTGTTCCAGGCGGGAAGTTCAGTGGTTTCGATCGAGTCGTCATCCGGTGGAGAAATCCCGGCATTGTTGAAGGCGATATCAACCGAGCCATACACCTTGAACGCAGTGTCGAACAGGTTGTTGACCTGGTCTTCATCGGTGACGTTGCACAGCACAAACAAACCACCGACTTCAGCGGCAGCCTTTTCGCCCGAGACGGGCTCCATATCTCCAATAACGACGGTTGCTCCTTCAGCAGCAAAGCGCTTCGCAGTTGCGAAGCCGATCCCGCTGGCACCACCGGTGATGACAGCCACTTTTCCGGCTAGACGTTGGGTGAGGTCAATTTTTTCGATACTCATGATGTTCTCCTTGGTGAGGTGTGGTCTGTCTTAGTCGGCTGGAATGAATACGTTTTTGGTTTCGGTGAAAGCCAGGGCAGCATCGGGGCCCAATTCTCGGCCCAGTCCCGATTGCTTGAAACCTCCGAAAGGAGTGTTGTAGCGAACGGAGGAATGGGAGTTCACGGAAAGATTTCCCGACTCAACGCCGCGAGCGATGCGAATCGCCCGGCCGACATCGCGGGTCCAGATGGAACCTGAAAGGCCATATTCGGTTGCGTTAGCCAAGGCCATCGCGTCGTCATCGTCATCGAAAGGCAAGACGGTAACCACAGGGCCAAAGATTTCTTCGGTTGCGCTGGGGTGCAGCCTGGAATCAGGAGTGAGCACCGTAGGGGCAAACCAGTAGCCCGCCCCGGTAGGGGCGGTTCCGCGGAACGCAACAGGCGCGTCCGAGGGCACAAACGACGATACGGATTCGAAATGCGTGCGGTGCACCAATGGGCCCATTTCTGTGGCCTCATCGAGTGGGTCGCCCACCTTGACCCCCTGGACAGCAGGTTCCAGCAGTTCCATGAACCGGTCGTAAACACTGCGGTGAACGAGGATTCGGCTCCGGGCACAGCAGTCCTGTCCAGCATTTTCAAAAACACCGTAGGGGGCACTGGCCGCTGCCTTCTCCAAATCTGCATCGGCAAAGATGATGTTGGCACTCTTGCCACCGAGTTCAAGCGTGACGCGCTTAATTTGATCAGCAGCCCCCGCCATGATGTGCTTACCTACCTCGGTGGAGCCGGTAAACACTACTTTGCGCACAGCGGGGTTGGTGACAAATCTCTCGCCCACGACAGAGCCTTTACCGGGAAGAACTTGGAACAAGCCTTCGGGCAATCCAGACTGCAGGGCGAGCTCACCGAGTCGAATACTGGTCAGAGGAGTCCATTCGGCAGGTTTCAACACAACGGCGTTCCCCGCGGCAAGTGCTGGTGCAAATCCCCAGGAGGCAATGGTCATGGGGAAGTTCCAGGGCGTGATGACACCCACAACACCCAGGGGTTCTTGGAAAGTGACGTCAATACCTCCGGCAACAGGGATCTGCTTGCCAAAGAGTCGTTCAGGGGTTGCCGAGTAGTACTCGAGCACATTGCGCACGTGCTCGGCTTCCCAGCGGGCCTGGCCGATGGGGTGGCCAGAGTTACGTACCTCAAGCTGGGCAAGGTTTTCGATATCGCCATCTACAGCATCTGCAAATAGACGCAGTGCTGCAGCCCGGTCGGCAGGATTGCGGGCAGCCCATTCTTTTTGGGCTTTTTGTGCACGTGCAATTGCGTCATCGGTTTCTTCAACACTGAGGTGTTGAATCGTTTCCCCGGCTTCTTCAGTTGCGGGGTTGATGATGGTGTAACTCACGATGAGCTCCTCTGCGTGCGGGGATGTGCATGGGCGTAAGACTGGGCGGCGGCGACTAAACCTTCAAACAGCCCATGATCTTCGGGGGTTTGCTCTGGATGCCATTGCACTGCAATCCCAAAGGGGACGTCATCGAGCTGGATCGCTTCAATGACATGATCTGCGGTGGAAGCCACAACGCTCAGGCCAGTCCCCAGTTCACCAATTGCTTGATGGTGATACATCGCGCCGACGGGGTTGTCGTTTTTCAGGATAGATTCCAGCAATGTGCCTTCCTCCACCTGAACAGGGATGTGGCTGAAGTTTCCGTGCCCTTTTTGGTAACGGTCGTCGCCGATCACGTCAGGCAGATGTTGAATCAAACTGCCGCCTCGGTTCACGTTCAATATTTGAGCTCCGCGGCAAATCCCGAGGAAAGGCAATTCACGTTCAATAGCTGCGGTGAGCAAAGCATCTTCTAACGCGTCACGGTCAGGTCGGGGTTCATCTGTTTCGGGATGCGCCGTTTGGCCGTAACGAGACGGGTCGACATCTTTTCCACCACAAATAATGAGCCCGTCTATGCCATCCAGAATTGCATGTGCTGCTGCAGCATCAATGGGCTGGGGTGGAATGAGAACGGCTATGCCGCCCGCATTCGTGACGGCTTCGAAGTACACCTTGGGCAAGAAGGCAGCTTGAACATCCCAGACTCCTGTCTGGGCTTGTTCAAGATAGGTTGTCAGCCCGATGACGGGCTTAGAGGCGTTCGAAGCCACGGATGCGCTCCCAGTCGGTGATGGCTGCGTCATAAGCCGCGATTTCAATTCGTGCGTAGTTGAGGTAGTGATCGACAACGTCTTGGCCGAAGGCTTCGCGGGCAATGGTCGACTGGGCAAACAGCTCTGCAGCTTCACGGAGCGTCGAAGGAACGCGCGGTGCACCGCCGACATAGGCATTGCCGGTGGTTAATGGTTCAAGTTCGAGTTCGTTATCAATGCCGTGCAGACCGGCAGCAATCAGTGCAGCAACGGCAAGATATTGGTTCACATCGCCGCCGGGGACACGTTGTTCGACACGCATCGCGTGTCCTTGGCCCACCACGCGCAGTGAACACGTGCGGTTGTCTAAGCCCCATGCAACAGCAGTAGGAGCGAAGCTGCCATCGACGTATCGCTTGTAGGAGTTGATGTTGGGTGCAAAGAACAAGGAGAGCTCACGCATGGCTGCGATTTGTCCAGCCAGGAAGTGGCGGAACATCTTGCTCATCCCGTGCTCGGCGGCCTTGTCGGCGAAGACAGGATTACCTTCGGTGTCACGCAGGCTGATGTGAATGTGGCAGGAGTTACCCTCACGTTCGTTGAATTTGGCCATGAACGTCAGGCTCTTGCCGTGCTTATCCGCGATGACCTTGGCCCCGCTTTTGTATATCGAGTGGTTATCGCAGGTGACCAGTGCTTCGTCGTAGCGGAAGGCGATTTCCTGCTGGCCCAGGTTGCATTCACCTTTCACGCCTTCGCAATACATTCCTGCAGCATCCATAGAGTTTCGAATATCGCGCAGCAACGGTTCAACTCGCGTGGAAGCAAGTAGGTCGTAATCCACGTTGTAGTCGGTTGACGGGCGCAAGTTGTCATACCCCTTGGCCCAGGCCTCGCGGTAGGTGTCATCGAAGACGATGAATTCAAGTTCGGTACCAACGAAAGGAACCAGACCTTTATCGCTCAAACGCTTGATCTGGGTTCGGAGGATTTCGCGGGGTGATTGCAT
>JBEGKV010000105.1:0-3693 GCA_041183925.1 Actinomycetota bacterium | reverse complement strand
TCTGTTCTAAACTAGAAGCGCACTTAATGTGCGGCGGGCCTCTAGCTCAGTTGGTTAGAGCATCGGACTTTTAATCCGAGGGTCAAGGGTTCGATCCCCTTGGGGCCTACATATGAGACGAGAGTCCACCATTTGGTGGCTCTCGTTTCTTGTTTTCTAGGCGTCCGGGTGGCGGGGTGAGCGAATCCAGACCAGGAAAATCACCACCACCACGATGAGGCCAGCGGTCAGCGTCGCGATAAGACGGAAGATCACTGTTTCTTCGTAGAGGTCTCCCGCAACCGCAAAGAGTGCCAGGACGAATGTGGTCACCCCAAAGGTTGCTATCGAGTAATTCCCGGTTAAGAACGCTAGTACCAGGTAGGCACCCACACCGCACAGGACAAAGAGAACCGGGGCGGGGGCGGGCAAAAAGGTTCCCCAAAGGAACGCCAGCCCAATCGCGAGAAGTGTTCCGGTAACTCGCTCGGCCACGCGGAGCGTGGTGGCCTTCTGGTTGGGTTTGAAAATCCAGGCAACCGTCATGGGTATCCAGTACTCATGAGGCACCTCAAGAAACTGAGAAAGAGCAGTTGCAATCACGATGGCAATCGTCACACTGAGTGTGTGGCGAAGATACATTCCTTTGTCACTGCCCGGGTTGCGCACACGGAACCACACGCTGGATGCTTCACGCTGAGGTGGCGGCCCAGGTTCACCTGGGCGTACCCGGTTGACCAACACAAAGACAGCTGTCTGAACGAGTCCACCCACACCCACGAAGAGCACAAATAACCCGGAGGATTCCACCGTCTCGGGTAGTCCCGCGGTAATGGTGAATAAGACGAGGGAAAGCACGCCCACAATTCCTGCACGGGAACCAGCAACACCTACCCATCCACTCAGTGCCGCCACACACGCAGACGCCACAACCACCAGAACCGTATTCCACGCCACCATGAATCCCAGACCGCTGGTGACCATCAGCCACACTGTGGCCCACAGCATGATTCGGCCGCGGTGAGCAGGGTGAATATTCGACTCGGCAATGCCCGCAAATAATGCCCCGACCCCAAGGGGAATCATGGCCTGCGGAACACCCGCGGCCCACGCAATCATGGGCAAAACCGTGGAAATAGCAGCGGTGCGAATTGAGCGAACAATCAACAGATTGTCCTTCTCCACACGGACGAGCTGCCTCACGATATCTCTGACCACGGTGGCTTCCCGTGTTGACGCTTTCTCAACGTGTGGCGAGCCAGAATCCATGGCGCAACGCTAGCATCGCTCGGCTCACGGTGCGAATAGGACGAGCAGAACAGTAGGTTTGCAGCCGGCCGTTAGTGCCTGTGGTGGAACGGTTGGAGCGCATCCTCAGGGATCTGGCCAAACCGCCCGTAGTTAAAGTCATCCATCGCCTGAATCACTTCAGCCTTGGTGTTCATCACGAACGGCCCATAGGCCACCACTGTTTCTTTGATGGGCTGACCGCCCAGCAAGAGAACATCAAAAGCTCCATTACGAGCATCTTGCACTGTGTCCGCGGTGAGAACGAGACGGTCCCCGTCCACGAAGACAGCAAGCATTCCGGCGCTGATGGGCGCAGAGCTTCCACCCAGTTCGCCTTCGCCGACAGTGCCCTGGCCAGCCAGGGCATAGGCCAAGGCGTTGAACTCAGGGTTCCACGGAATCGATACTGAGGCTCCAGGAGCCAAGGTCACGTGAGCAATGGTCATGGGTGTCTGTGACTTACCGGGCCCCACATGACCATCAATATCACCGGCGATCACACGAATCAGTGCACCACCGTCTTGGCTGGAAATCAGCTCAACATCGCCCCCGGCAAGGTTCTGGTAATTCGGTGCCGTCATCTTCTTGGTGGAGGGAAGGTTGATCCACAGCTGTATGCCGTGGAAGAAGCCACCTGACATGACGAGTTCGTCTGGTGGGGTTTCGATGTGAAGAACACCGGAACCGGCGGTCATGTATTGGGTGGCACCGTTTTCAATGATTCCACCACCGCCATGGTTGTCCTGGTGCTGGAAGGTGCCATCGATCATGTAGGTGAAAGTCTCGAAACCACGGTGAGGGTGCCATGACGTTCCCCGAGGTTCATAGGGGGCGTATTCAACTTCGCCCATCTGGTCCATGTGAATGAAGGGATCCAGATCTTGATAAGGAATTCCTGCGAAAGCGCGGGTGACGGGGAACCCATCCCCTTCAAATGCCTGCGGGCCACGGGTGACTGACTTCACAGCTCGTGCCCGTCCCACTGCAGGAGACAGGTGAGGAAGGGAGAAAGTATCGGCTGTTACTGCGGGCATGTGCTGCTCCTTAGGTTCTTCTCACGATAACTCGGACCGAGCCGCTCGTATTCCCCAGATAACAAGAAACGGCACCCCGGAGGGTGCCGTTTCCGTGGAACTGGAGTACTACTTGCTTGCTGGCGCCTTGGCTACAGCAGGCTTCTTAGCAGGAGCTTTGACTGCTGGCTTTGCAGCAGCTTTCGCGGGTGCCTTCGTTGCAGCAGGCTTCGCTGCAGCGGGCTGAGCTGGAGCCTTGGGAGCTGCGGCCTTCGTCGAAGCTGGTTTCGCAGCTGCCTTCACTGGCGCTTTAGCGGCAGGCTTAGCTACTGCTTTCACGGGTGCCTTCGCAACAGGCTTGGCAGCAGCTTTGGGAGCTGCCTTGGTAGCGGGCTTCGCTGCGGGTTTCGCAGCCGCCTTGGTAGGAGCTTTAGTGGCAGCAGGCTTCGCAGCAGGCTTAGCTGCTGGTTTAGCTGCGGGCTTGGCAGCCGGCTTCTTAGTTGCCGCAACGGTCTTCTTCACGGTTGCGGTGGTCTTTGCTGCATCCTTCTTGATGGTCTCTGCTGCGTGAGCGAGATCCTTCTTGACGGAGGAAGCAGTCTTGGATGCATCCTTGGTTACGGTTGCAGTGACCTTCTTGGTGGTGGTTGCAGCGGTCTTGGTTGCTGCAGCGACATCAGTGGAGAGGTTCTCTACTTTGTCCACGACGACTGCTGCGGTTGCACCAGTCTTCTTGGCGCCAACGCCGAAAGCTTTTTTCAAAGAGGAAAGAAATGATGACTGAGCCATCTGGGAAACACACTCATTTCGATTGAGAGAGGGAAGTTGAGATTTTAAGCGTAACCCGTGTGCTTCCGCACGCTCTGGCGGCTAGACGCGAGCCGTCACATTACCCAGATGCGCCAACTGAGGCAATACCTCGGTGCCCAGCAATTCAATGGAGCGCATCACATCGAGATGTGGCACGTTACCGATGTCCATGTGAAGGATGTGGCGGTCATGGTGAAGTGACGCGTGTATCGATGAAATGCGATCGGCCACGTCGTTGGGCGTTCCCACGATGATGGGGCCGATACCTGTTGACTGCTCGTCATACAAGTCACGATTGGGCATGGGGCGTCCACGTTCTTCACAAGCTTTCACAACCGAAGGTAACCAGTGACGATACATGGTTTCTTTCGCATGCAACGGGTCACGGGAGACCAAACCTCGGCCAGCAACAGCGACCTTCAACTGCGAGAGGTCGTGGCCTGCAGCCACGGCTTCAACACGGTAGTGATCGACGAGGTGCTGATTGGCTGCGGGTGGATTACCCAGGAATGAATAGATGGCACTGAAGCCCAGTTCGGCCGCGCGTGTGGAGGACTCTGGTGTTGCCCCCGTGGCCACCCACATATCCAGAGCGCCATTG
>JBEGKV010000104.1:0-3700 GCA_041183925.1 Actinomycetota bacterium | reverse complement strand
TCTCATGACGAAGGCCCCTGACTGAACTGTCAGGGGCCTTCGCCTTTATACAGGTACCTGTCGCAGGGGTGCGACGAACAGAACTACCTGTAGGTCTTTTTCGCGTCATGCGATGACTGATTACAGCAGAGAATCCAATGCCTGCACAAGGTCTGGGATGAGATCGTTAATATCTTCAATCCCGACACTGAGTCGAACTAAGTTGGCTGGCACCTCCAGTGCGGTGCCCTCGACAGAATGGTGTGTCATCAGCCCGGGGTGCTCAATAAGGGATTCCACACCGCCCAATGAGGGTGCCAGGGTGAATACCTGGGTGCGGGTGGTCAGCGCAGTAGCGGCCTTTTCTCCACCATTCAGTTGCAGCGACATCATTCCGCCGAACAGAGACATCTGACGTTTGGCCACCTCGTGGCCAGGGTGAGAAGCCAAGCCCGGATACAGCACACGTACCACCGCTTTGTGACCTTCAATTGCTTCCGCAAGAGCCTGAGCATTACTGGAGTGGCGTTCCATCCTCACGCCCAGAGTTTTGATGCCGCGCATGGTGAGGTAAGCATCGAAGGGTGAAGAAATAGCACCCAGCCAGTTCTGAATCTGGGCAATCTTCTCTGCCAATTCAGAGTCTGTGACGACGATTGCTCCCCCGACCACATCACTGTGACCGCCGAGATACTTCGTGGTCGAATGCAAGACGACATCTGCACCCAGCTCAAAAGGTCGCTGCAGCGCTGGAGTTGCAAACGTGTTATCCACCAAGACCAGTGCGCCATATTTGTGCGAAATGGCTGAAACACCCTCAATGTCCACGATGGTCATGAGTGGGTTCGTCGGTGTCTCGATGCGCACTACCCGCGGCCGTGTGGAGGAAATGACGTCTTCAACGTGAACCAGGTCAGTGAAATCAATGCAGGAGTTGGTCACACCCCAGGAGCCATAGACTTGCTCGATTGCGCGATAGGAGCCACCATATGCATCATTGCCCAAGACAATGTGATCTCCGGGCTTGAGCACTGCGCGGTAGAACGCATCTTCAGCAGCCATTCCGCTGGCAAAGGAATAAGCCAACAGGCCACCCTCGAGCGATGCGAGGTTGTGTTGCAGAGCAGTGCGCGTGGGATTGTCACAGCGCGAGTATTCAAACCCGGCGAGGGGTTCACCGGCAACTTCCTGCTCAAAGGTTGAACTGAGGTAAATCGGGGGCACAACAGCACCCGTAGTGGGGTCCGATGCCTGACCGGCGTGGATTGCACGCGTATTAAATCCCTGAGTCATACTCACAGGCTAAACGCTGGGAAGAAAGAGTGAAAAATTTCTTCCGAGAAATGTTACGACGAGAAAAGGTTTAGATCGAGAAGCCGAGGGCGCGCATCATTTCGCGGCCGTCATCTGTGATCTTTTCGGGACCCCATGGCGGCATCCAGACCCAGTTGATGCGGAACGCATCCACAACGGCATCCAGCGCTTCTGCGGTCTGCTCTTCGATCACGTCGGTGAGTGGGCAACCGGCACTGGTCAGGGTCATGTGAATGATGAGAGCATCATTTTCATCGTCCCATTTGAGGTCATAGATCAAACCGAGATCAACAATGTTGATGCCCAGCTCGGGGTCCATGACCTCTTTCAACGCGTCAATACACGCGTTGTATTTCTCGTCAGAAAGTTCTGAAGACATCGTTAGGCGATCTCGAGATAACGGTCGTAACCTTCGTTTTCGAGTCGGTCAGCCAGTTCGGGACCACCCTCTTCGGCAACCTTACCGTTGACGAAAACGTGAACGAACTGCGGCTGGATGTATCGGAGAATGCGGGTGTAGTGGGTAATCAGCAAAACACCCATTCCCGTTGCCTCCTTGGCGCGGTTCACACCTTCGGACACAATCTTCAGCGCGTCAACATCGAGACCAGAGTCGGTCTCATCGAGGACGGCAAACTTAGGCTTCAGCAGTTCCATCTGAAGAATTTCGTGACGCTTCTTTTCGCCACCGGAGAAACCTTCGTTGACGTTGCGCTCCGAGAAGCTGGAATCCATCTTGAGGTTTGCCATTGCTTCGCGAACATCCTTGATCCAGGTGCGCAGAGCAGGTGCTTCACCGTCGATGGCAGTCTTGGCCGTGCGGAGGAAGTTAGTGACGGTCACACCTGGAATCTCGACCGGGTACTGCATGGCCAAGAACAGACCTGCTTTGGCGCGCTGGTCAACGCTCATCTCGAGGACGTCTTCGCCATCGAGGGTGATCGAGCCAGACTCCACGGTGTACTTGGGGTGACCGGCGATGGTGTACGCCAAGGTCGACTTACCTGAACCGTTGGGGCCCATGATGGCGTGGGTTTCGCCCGAGTTGATCTCCAGATCCACACCACGCAGAATTTGCTTGGTGCCCTGGTCGGTCTCGACGCTGACGTGCAGGTCGGTGATCTTCAGTGTTGACATGGGTTAGATCTCTTTCGTGACGGTGGGGTCAATGAAAATCTCGCCGTCGATAACTTCGACGATGAAAACGGGGACGGGCTCAAAGGCGGGCAAAGTCAATGGCTTTCCGGTGGTGAGCTCAAACTTGGAACCATGAGCCCAACATTCGAGGGTGTCGTCTTCGACGAAACCCTCAGCCAGGGAAATATCACCGTGCGTGCAGGTGTCACCAATGGCGTGAATCTCACCAGCAGAATCCAGCACAAGGGCGATGGGGATTCCACCCACGACGACACGCTTGGCCGTGTCTTGAGAGAGCTCACTGGCGGCGCATACGTTCTCCGCAGCCATTAGTTCACCCCTGCCTCAAGTTCAGCAACCAGGGATGCTTCGATGCGTTCTGCGAGTGCAGGAACACCTAACTGCTGCACAACTTCGTTGAGGAATCCGCGCACGACGAGACGACGTGCTTCCTCTTCGCTAATGCCGCGTGCCTGTAAATAGAAAAGTTGCTCGTCATCGAAACGACCTGTTGCCGAGGCATGTCCGGCACCAGCAATATCCCCGGTCTCGATTTCCAAGTTGGGAATCGAATCTGCGCGGGTTCCTTCGGTCAGCACCAGGTTACGGTTCTGTTCGTAGGAGTCAGTACCGACCGCCTTGTTTCCGATGAGAACGTCACCAATCCACACTGTGCGTGCACCGGCACCTTGCAGCGCCCCCTTGTAGGTGACACGGCTCTTGGACTGGGGGGCATCGTGGTTGACATACACCTGCTGCTCGATGTGCTGGTGAGCGTCTGCGAAGTAGACACCGTTCATCACGACAGAGGAACCATCTTCAGCCAACAAGGTGGAGGGGTTCACGCGGATTACTTCACCGCTCAAGGAAACGAGAGTGTGCTTGAGTTCTGCGTTGCGACCCACGCGGGCAAAGTGACTACCGAGGTGGAGTGCGTCGTCATTCCATTCCTGAACAGAGATCACGTTGAGGTGAGCTTCAGCGCCGACCAGGATTTCAATGTTCTCCACCAGGCGCGCATCACCATTGTTTTGCAGAATGACTGTTCCCTTGGAGAAGGGTGCTGCCTCAATCACAATGTGTGCCGCACGAGCAGTGGTTCCCAGTGCATCACGAGTAATCGTGATTTCTGAGACATCCTCGGAGGTGATCGACACCAAAAGGGCTTCGTTCACCGCGGACCACGCATTGGCAGAGGAACGATCTTCGGGGATTCCCGCAGTCCCGATGCGTGCATCGGTGACTGGAATCCAGCTCAGGGTAACCCCGG
>JBEGKV010000103.1:0-4376 GCA_041183925.1 Actinomycetota bacterium | reverse complement strand
GCAGAGCTGGTGATCGCGGTGGTTATTTCGCCGATGGCTTATCGGTGGGACTGTCTATAGCTCCCCCAAAACGGCGGTCACGGCCAATGTATTGACCGATCGCATCCCACAAATCTGTTCTCGAGAAGGCCGGCCAGAGCTGGTTAAGAAACACCATCTCTGCATACGCTGACTGCCACAGTAGGAAGTTAGAGGTTCGCTGTTCTCCGCTGGAGCGCACAAAGAGGTCAACATCAGGCATATCCGGGATGTAGAGATTCTTTGCCAGATACTTCTCGGTCACTTTGCTGGGACTGATGGTGCCCGCAGCGAGATCTTCGGCAATCTTTTTGACGGCATCGGCGATTTCTGTCCGGCCGCCGTAGTTGACACACATCGTCAGGGTGAGGGTTTTGTTTTTCTTGGTCAGCTCTTCTGCATACTGCAGTTCGTCAATGACCGAAGCCCAGAGCTTGGGTTTGCGACCTGCCCAGCGCACTCGCACATCCCACTCGTTGAGCTGGTCACGTCGTCGGTGCAATACATCACGATTGAAGCCCATCAAGAAGCGGACCTCATCTGGCGAGCGTTTCCAATTCTCTGTACTGAAGGCATACACACTGAGGTGCTTCACCCCGGCTTGGATAGCTCCCGCCACAACGTCCAAGAGTGCTGCTCAAGAGTGCTGCTTCACCGGCCTTGTGGCCTTCCACGCGGGTGAGACCGCGTTGGTTAGCCCACCGGCCGTTCCCATCCATCACAATCGCCACGTGATGAGGCACTGCACCTGCAGGGAATTCAGGCGGGTAGACACCTGTCCAGTCCAAAGGCTTATATTCGACCGCATCTTTATGCGTGTAGGGCTTACTCATCTGGCTACGTGCTCCAACGATCGAAGGCCCCGCTCCAAGTGCCATTGGGTATAGGCAGAGACGAGGGAATGTGCTCGATTCCAATTCTCCTGTGTGTGAGCTTTGGCAGCATCCCACTCGCCACGAACGAGCGCATCCAGCAGCTGAACAACCTCGGGAATGATGTGGGGTGCGCCGGGCGGTGCACACTTCACGCAGACCATGCCGCCGAGCTGCACCACGAAACTTTCGTGAGGGCCCATCTCACCACAGCGGGCACAGCTATCGAAGGTTGGTGCCCATCCCGCCAGGCTGAGTGCACGCAGCAGATACGAATCGAGGGTGAGCTCCGTGGGGTGTTCTTGCCGAGAGAGGGAACGCAAGGCTCCCACCAGCAGCAGATACTGCTGCGGGGAGCCTTCCAGTTCCGTAACCTTGTCCGCGGTTTCGACCATCACGCTGGCTGCGGTGAAGCGTGGATAGTCATCCACGATGGCTGCACCGTAGGAGGCAATGGTTTCTGCTTGTTGAATGGTGTCCAGGCTTCTGCCTTCATAGAACTGGATATCTGCCACCATAAACGGCTCCAGTCGAGCACCAAACTTTGAAGAGGTGCGTCGAACGCCCTTAGCCACTGCCCGAACTTTGCCGTGGCCTTTTGTCAGCAAGGTCACGATGCGGTCAGCTTCGCCGAGTTTGTGTGTCCGAAGCACCACGCCTTCATCGCGGTAGACCGGCATTACAGGTCCCGTTGCGTGTCGATAGGACCGGTCAGATCAGCCGGTCGGACAAGTTTGGGACTGCGCAAAGACTTCAATATGCGCTGTTCAGGGAGTGACCACCCGAAACGAACCGCCAATAAACGCAACACCACGGTTACCGAAATACACAGCGGAACGCTCACTCCGAGGCCGATATTTGCCTCATTACACAGCAAAAGCGCGAGCGAACCTGCACCCGCCGCCACGGCATACAGCGATCCCACATGCATGACAGAAATGGGCATGTTCAACAGAACATCTCGGATGAAACCTCCACCCACAGCGGTGATGATTCCCACAAAAAGCGCGGGCACGAAAGGCAAGCCCGTAACGAGGGCCGCCGTGGTACCAATAGCGCCAAATAGACCTAGCGCAAGTGCGTCGAGCGACGTAATGAGCCAATCCAAGGTGCGAATAACTCGAGCAAGAAACATGCCTGCAAGAGCTGCCCCAACAGCGACGAGAATGTACCAATTCTCCGTAAGGGCAATGGGGAGACGATTGAGCAGGATATCTCTGAGGAAACCACCACCTAAGCCGGTGGCAATACCGATAACCGCAATACCAAAAAGGTCTAGCTTTCGATCCCTAAACCCCGACGCATAAATTGCCCCTTGAAGGCTACCGACCCCAATAGCAACAGCGTTGACCCATTCGGGCACATCTATTGGCTCTGCAATCAGCATGAGTACAGGCTACGCCTAACTTCACGGTGAATCTGGATGCCATTCAGTGTTCAAAAGAGCGAAATGACCGCGTCATTGAACGATGTAGGTTCCAGAAATTACAAATAGATCAGATGGGGTCAGCGTGACTGGGCTGTTGTGGTCAAACATAACCTGCTGAGAACCACTGTCGTATGTCAGCTTGAGCACATTGCTGCCTGGTTCGGCATATCCGTGTAAGGAGAAATTATGCCCCGAGGAAGTATCCGTGATTCGCCCCTCGCTCGTGGAATAGCCATACTTTGAAGGGAACGGCAGTGTCACGTAGTACTGTCCAGTCCCAAAACCCGTGATGTTACTCATCACTACCGTGACGTTGAAAAAGACCGTTGCCCCTGTCTGCACATATGCACCATAAAACATGGGCGTCCCGTTAAATGTTGGCTGCGTTCCGGCGATTGTTCCTCCACCGAGCGTGTAGGCATTTTCGGTAGGTGTAAGTACTGGCCCTGCAGGCCCAGGATCTCCCTGGACTCCCTGGACTCCCTGAGTTCCTCGTTCGCCAACTGGGCCAGGTGAACCACTGGGGCCGGTAGCACCAGCTGGCCCAGCTGGGCCTGCAGGGCCAACATCTCCAGAAGTACATGTTCCCGGCGCTCCCGTGGGACCGGGTTCTCCGGCCAAAGAGTCTAGAAAATCCTGAACTGTTCCAGAGTGCCCCACCTGTATCCAGAGTTGATAAGCACTCAAGCCGTTAAGCCCGGTCATTCCTGCAGCACCAACTAAGGAGTTGAGAAATTCATCAGGGGTACCCGTATTGCCCTGATCGAGCCAAAGTTGATACGCGCTCTTGCCAGGTTCTCCCGGTAATCCTGGAGAACCATTAATCCCATCAGCACCCACGTATCCGTCTTGACCTTTTTCACCCACCAAAGCCGCCAGGAATTCTGTCAGGGTTCCCGAGTTGCCCTGACTTAACCAGAGTTCATAAGCAGAGAACCCCGCAAGCGCTGTGGCTTCACAAGCGCTTTCCGCAGAGGGTGACGGGGAAGAATTTGCCGCGCCTGAACACCCAGAAAGCACAAGAGCAAGCGCGGTGAAACTCACCATTGAAATTCGAGAAAAAGTCCTCACGGTTCACCCCCAGGTGCTATACCCGCAGTCTAATCCTGAGTTCCATAATCAGGGTGAAATCTTATGCAAGCTCAATCAAGTCGGCGTATTCCTTGTTCCAATGGTCTTCAATACCGTCGGGGAGGATCAAGACACGTTCTGGATTGAGCGCTTCGACGGCACCTGGGTCGTGAGAAACGAGAACCACAGAGCCCTTGTAGCTGGCGAGAGCCCCCAAGATCTCTTCACGAGAAACAGGGTCCAAGTTGTTGGTGGGCTCATCGAGGAGAAGAACGTTTGCGCTGGACACCACCAACATGGCCAAAGCCAGACGGGTCTTTTCCCCACCGGAGAGCACACCCGCGGGCTTGAGTACATCATCACCGGTGAAGAGGAAGGATCCCAGAACCTTGCGGCACTCTGTCTCGGTCATATGAGCGGCAGCGGAGACCATGTTCTGCAAGACGGAGTCCTGCACGCGCAACGTTTCATGCTCCTGGGCGTAATAGCCCACCTTAAGGCCATGGCCTTCGATGACTTCACCGGTGTCTGGCTTGTCCACCCCGGCCAAAATGCGAAGCAACGTGGTTTTACCGGCACCGTTGAATCCCAGAATGACAACCTTAGATCCGCGGTCAATGGCGAGATCTACGGCGGTGAAGATTTCGAGAGACCCGTAAGACCGCGACAAATCTGTGGCCATCAACGGCGTCTTGCCACACGGGGCAGGGTCGGGGAAGCGGAGCTTGGCCACCTTGTCGCTTTGACGGACCTCGTCCAATCCTGCGAGCAATGTTTCTGCACGGCGAGCCATCTGCTTCGCAGCAACAGCTCCAGAGGCACGAGCACCCATCTTGGCGGCCTGTGTCTGCAACGTGGAGGCTTTCTGCTCTGCATTGGCACGTTCACGCTTACGACGCTGTTCGTCTTGCTCGCGTTGCTTTTGGTAGTTCTTCCAGTTCATGTTGTACACGTCAATAACCTGGCGGTTAGCGTCGAGGTAGAAC
>JBEGKV010000102.1:0-3740 GCA_041183925.1 Actinomycetota bacterium | reverse complement strand
GTCACTGCCTCGGCGTGCTGTTCCAGCCAGCACGCGTGCGGTGACGCGGCGGTCATGAACACTCACCAAAGTTTCTGGGCTCGAACCGAACAAACCATCTACGCTGAATGTCCAGCAGTCGGGGTAGCTTTCCGCCAAACGGCGGATGGGTCCACGCAGATCTTGAAGACCGGCCAGAGTGCCTTCGAGTTCTCGAGCGAGAACAACCTTCTCCAGTTCACCCGAGCGAATACGCGTAATCGCCTTGTTCACCGCCGCTGTAAAACCTGATTCGGATTGAGCACCAGGGGTGAGATGCACAGCAGGTTCTGCCGGAAGTGAGGCGGAGAGAGCCATGTGCTCGGTAAGAAGAGCTGCTGCACCCTCCGAGGTCAACACGGCAGCGTCTTCGTCGGCAAAACGAATGCGGGTCAGCCACTGAGTTCCAGCTCGTTGACCCACAATCAGTCGGGGAATGATGAGCACGCTGCTCACCGAAGAAGTGGAGCGGAAAGCAAAGGTGCCAAAAGCGATCAGGCCCGTGCCCGCAATTCCCACGTGGTCAATGACCTGTGATTCCTGGGCAACCTGATGCCACGCCTCGCCGGCATCGGCGATGCGTGTCTTCCCAGAGAAGCTGAGCTTCTCGATCAGGCCGAGACCCACCATGCCGTCGTTGCGTCTGCGCCAGAGTAGAGGGGAATCCACGGAGAGCACAGAAAGCATCTCGGGGGCATCGGGCAACAGCACCGATTCGACCACCAGGCCTCTAGAAGCAGACTCACTCACCCGAGACAGCCTACGCCTGAGCCGTAGACTTCTCTTGTGACTACAGCAGACCTTTCCAAGAAGCCCGAAGCCGTTTCAGCGATGTTCGATGACGTTGCTGCCGGCTATGACGTCACCAACAATCTGCTCTCGGCAGGAAACGCTCTGTTGTGGCGCATCGCGACAACTCGCGCAGTCAATCCACAGCCAGATGAGCGCGTTCTAGACCTGGCCGCGGGTACCGGCACAAGTTCAGTAGCCCTGTCTAAGACCGGCGCACATGTCGTTGCGGCAGATTTTTCCCCCGGAATGATCGAGGTTGGCCGTCAGAAGCACGGCAGCAATCCCCTCATTGAGTTCGTCCAGGCAGACGCAACGCAGCTCCCATTCGAGGACAACAGCTTCGATGCAGTCACCATGTCTTTCGGTCTTCGGAATGTTGTCGAGCCCAAGAAGGCACTAGCTGAGCTCTATCGGGTGACCAAACCAGGTGGACGCATCGTGATTTGTGAATTCTCGACCCCACCTGCTGCTCCGATTCGTGCGGGATATAACTTCTACCTGCGCAAGGTCATGCCGATGGTGGCAAAAGTCTCCAGCTCGAACACCGAGGCCTACACCTACCTCGCAGACTCGATCGAGGACTGGCCCAACCAAAGCACCCTGGCGTCCTGGATTCGTGAAGCTGGGTTCACGAACGTTGCCTACCGAAACCTCACCGCGGGTGTCGTTGCACTCCACCGGGGACTCAAGCCCGTCTCCTAAGGGAGACTAGGCTGAACGAATGAACACGAGCGTGAGTGCAGCAGCGGGAATTAAGGGGCAGATGTCCCTGCGCCAGCGCCTGTTCGCTTCGCCGGAAACGAAACAACTCGCCGACACGATCGACGCGGGCATTGTCACCGTTGAAGAAGGTTTGAACAACGAGCTCCATTTTGCTGACGCTTTAGCGGATATTTCAGCACGCTACTTATTCGGTGCGGGTGGAAAACGTGTGCGCCCCATGCTGACCTTGCTGACTGCTCAGCTGGGCGAGGGCACTACCCCCAAGGTCATTACTGCTGCACAAGCCATTGAAATCACTCATCTTGCCTCGCTGTATCACGATGACGTGATGGATGAAGCACCCCTGCGACGCGGTGTTCCCAGCACACACGAGGTCTGGGGAAACTCGGTCGCGATCTTGACCGGTGACCTGCTTTTCTCCCGCGCAAGCACGATGATGACGCGCTTAGGTGAGAAGGCCATGGTCTTGCAGTCTGAGACTTTTGAACGGCTGTGCTTGGGTCAGCTGCACGAAACCATCGGTCCACGCCCGGACGAAGACCCTGTCGCCCACTACATCCAGGTGTTGGCGGACAAGACGGGTTCACTTATTTCTGCTGCAGCACGCTGCGGCATCATCTACTCGGGCGCTCCGGAAGAGTACGAACAGCCCATGGTCGAATTCGGAGACAAGATTGGTGTGGCCTTCCAGCTCGCTGATGATGTGCTTGACCTCTCGCCCGAATCTGCTGCCACCGGCAAGCAGGCGGGAACAGACCTGCGTGCCGGTGTCCCCACCTTGCCCACGCTCTTGCTCGAGCAGCAGGCCGTCACCGACCCTGCCGCCGCCGCTTTGCTGGCTCGTATTCGTGATGATGCCGGTGATGATTCTCCCGAAGCTGATGCAGACCTCCAGCTGGCGATCGCTGAACTCTATGCACACCCCGTGACTCAGGCCACGCGCACCGAGGCCCGTCGCTGGGCATCTGAGGCCGTGGCAGCGCTTGCGCCGCTTCCCGCTGGCGCGGTGAAGCAGGCACTCTCTGCCTTCGCTGAACACGTCGTCTCCCGCACCGCCTAAACAGGGCTGTCAAGAAACATGGCTAAGCCTCGCGTTGATCCCGTCGAGGGTCACACTGCTGTGGAAGCTGTCAGAGCGGGTTCGACCGAGCGAACACACGTTGCTGCTGCGGTGAGGTATCTGCTGCAGCTGGTCACCGATGTGGCCCCCGGTCACACCGTGGAACTGCGTGTGCCCCCATTCGGTGCTGTCCAGTGCGTGGAAGGACCCGAACACACCCGCGGGACCCCACCGAATGTGGTGGAAATGGATTCAGCCACCTGGATAGCCCTCGCTACTGGCTCTGAGAGCTGGGCGGGGGCCTATGGCGCGGGCAAGATCAGCGCCTCGGGTGTGCGCAGTGACCTCAGTGAACTAGTGCCACTGGCAGAATGGTGACATGAGCGAAAAAGAAACTGTCAGCACCGAGCAAGTCACTGTGCGTCGATCACCTAAGTTTTTGGCGTTCATGTTTGCTGGCATCATCGTAGGAATTATCGCGGCACTCATCCTGACGTTCACTCTGCCCAATGACAGCCAATTCACGCTCACTCAGATTTTTGGCTTCCTCGTGCTGATTACGGGAACCATCGGGGGAACGCTCGGGCTGATTTTTGCCCTCATTGTGGATCGTTACTACTCACGCCACGTCGCTCAAGCGACAGCAGAGAAGTTCGAAGTCAGCACAGATCCTGCTGAATAAGCAGGTTTAGCTCAGCTGGTTACGCTCGACCCAGTCCAGGTATTCGGGAGTAATCGTTCCGGTGACGTATTCGCCGGTGAAGCAGCTCACATCGAGGCCGGTCAGGTTGGAGCCTTCCATGATGGCAGCTTCCATGTCGGCGACTTCTTGGTAAATAAGGTGATCTGCACCCAGTTCAGCGGCAATTTCAGGGATCTTGCGGCCGTGGGCGATGAGTTCCTGACGTGAGGGCATGTTGATGCCGTACACGTGGGGGTAGCGCACGGGGGGAGCTGCCGAGGTGAAGGTCACCTTGTTGGCTCCCGCGGCACGGGCCATTTCGACGATTTCACGAGAAGTTGTGCCACGCACGATGGAGTCATCCACGATGAGAACGTTCTTGCCCTTGAACTCTGCAGACATGGCGTTGAGCTTCTGGCGCACCGAACGCTTGCGTTGCGCCTGGCCGGGCATGATGAAGGTGCG
>JBEGKV010000101.1:0-5462 GCA_041183925.1 Actinomycetota bacterium | reverse complement strand
CGCACCAAGAACATCCGTCTTGGTACCGGTGTTATCGCACTGCCAAACCACCACCCTGCACTCGTTGCTGGTGAGGTTGCACAGTTCGACCACATGTCACGCGGTCGCTTCAACTTCGGTATCGGACCCGGCGGTCTCGCTTCCGACATGGAGCTCTTCGATGTTCTCGACAACGAGATGCGTGGAAAGAAGATGTACGAGGCTCTCGACATCATCCTCGACATCTGGAACAGCAACCCTCCTTACGAGTACAAGACTGAGTACTACGACTTCGGTGTCAAGGACATGATCATCCCCGACCTCTTCGTCGGTACCATGCTCAAGCCATTCCAGAAGCCAAACCCACCCATCTTCTCGACCGCAATGTCGCCCTTCTCGGAGAGCGTCAAGATTGCAACCATGCGTGGATGGAACCCCATGTCGGCAAACTTCTGTGGTGAGGGCGTTATCAAGTCTCACGGTCAGAAGATCCGCGAGGGTTACGAAGCACTTGGTCAGGAAGTTAGCTACGAGAACTGGCGCGTTGCTCGCAACGTTGTCATTCGCAAGACTGACGCAGAAGCAGAAGAAGCCGCTCTGAACCCAGAGGGTGGAAACTTCTTCTACCTCGACTACCTGTGGAAGGTCCTCGTTGCAGCGAACTACACCGCTGTGATGAAGGAAGACCCCAACATGGCAGACGAGGATGTCAAGGTTTCTGACCTGGTTAACGACATCGTTATCTACGGTTCACCTGACACCGTTGCACAGAAGATCGAAGCTATGCGCGAGAACGTAGGAGACTTCGGTCACCTGCTGATGGCTGTCATGGACGGCGAAGGCGAGAACAACGCTGGTGAACACCAGACGATGACTCTCCTCGCTAACGAGGTTCTGCCAAAGATCAACAGCAAGGTAAAGGCCTAAAACCTTTCCAACGGGTGTGCTGGGCAATCGTCCAGCACACCCGTGCTCTTTCCCCGGGAATAAAGTAATCCCAGGGTTGTTACACACCTAGATACAAACTTTTATGGAGAACATGATGGCCAACATCTCACTAGACGAATACCGGGCACTGTTCCGCAACCACCCAGGTGGTGTTGCCGTCATCACCGTCGGTGGCGAGCGTCTCGCCGGTTTCACCGCAACGTCCGTTATTTCGGTTTCTGCGGAGCCACCCCTGCTGGTTTTCAGCATCAACACCACTTCTTCGAGCTGGCCCATCGTTGCTGATGCCAAGTCCGCCGTGGTTCACTTCCTCAGCAAGCATGACCGCCCCATTGCGGATCGTTTCGCTACTTCGGGTATCGACCGCTTCGCCGACCTCGACTACACCATCCTCGAGACCGGTGAGCCTCTCATCTCTGGCGTTGAAACCTGGGCTCAGGGAACTTTCGTTGACCGTGTTGAAGTTGGCTCGAGCGTGCTCTTTGTCATGCAGATTGAGAACTCCTCTGCTGCTGAAGCACACCCACCCCTGGTCTACCAGGCACGTAACTACTACCACCTCAACGAGGGCAACCAGATTTCCTAATCTCGTCCAGTGTGAGCTTGAAGAGGGGCGTTCTTTCTATTGCAGGAAGTACGCCCCTCTTTCTTTGAGAAAGGCGTGAGTCGACAGTGAACGGTGTGCTCACCGCGTTTGCCATCATCGGCGCCCTGATTGGCGCTGGATATTTGGCGACCCGTTTGGGATTGCTCACTGTAGAACAGGGGCCTTTTCTCAATCGCATTGCGTTGCTGCTCTCTGTCTTGGCCAAGACGGAAGTGTCGGAGATTTTCTCTCCGGTGATCATCGTGGTGATGCTGACGAGTCTCATCACGGCCACGTTGTTCCTGCTCATCTCGCGAATCTTCTTCCCCCGCAATCTGGGGGACACCACGATGGGTATTGCCGGCAGCATCTACCTCAACTCGAACAACATCGGTTTGCCGGTGTCATTGTTCGTCTTGGGAGACCTCACCTATTTCGCCCCTTTGCTCATGCTGCAGATTGTGCTCTTCTTGCCTCTGATCCTGGGAGTTCTGGAAGTAAGTCGCGGTCAAGGAAAGTCTGTCCGGAAGATTTTGGCCAGCACCTTGTTTACGCCCTTGATATTGGCCTCGGTGGCAGGTTTGCTGTTTTCGCTGTCAAACGTTGATATTCCCGACATCATCATGCAACCCCTCACCACCATGGGCGGGGCGGCGGTTCCGCTTCTGTTGTTTTCCTATGGCGTCTCGTTACGTGGTCAAAAGGTGTTCCATGCGGATGGCGATCGTCCCGTGTCTGTGACGGCAACTACGCTCAAGGTCGCGGCAATGCCGCTGATTGCGTATGTGGTGGGCAGCTTTGTATTCCACCTCGCTCCGCACGAACTGTTTGCAGCTGTGATCTTGGCTTCGCTGCCCACAGCGCAAAACATCTACACCTATGCCTCGGTGTATAAGGCAGAAGTCTTCGCCACGAGAGATGTTGTCTTCACGACGACCATCATCAGCTTGCCGCTGATGTTTCTGATCGCTGCGCTGATGTCTGCCTAGGACGCGGTGGGCAGAATCTCTTCGGAGAGGTTCAGGATGGTTTCCACGGCAGCGTTTTCCTGATTTTCTAGCCATGCCATGCACAGCTCGACCGGCTCAGTGCTATCTGTCACCGTGATGAAGCTCACATTAGGGTCATTGACGTTGTTCGCCACGGTGGAGACAGTCAAAGAGCATCCGACGCCTGCCGACACTAGCGAGATTGCCGTCCAGGTATCCGGCGCAATCTGGACCACATCCGGTTCGAAACCACCCGAGTGACAGAGCTTGCGGAATCGATCACCCAGGACAGAGCCGGGGTGGGGAGCCAGGGTGATGAAGTGTTCTTCGGAGAAGTCCGTGATGGAGCACGTGGTCTTGCCAGCCAGGCGGTGATGTGCAGGAACAGCGAGAACCAAATCTTCTGTGGCGAGGACGCGGGTGATAACACCGGCCGGGATGTGATCCCACCGCCCCAGGGCGATATCTACTTCACCTGTCAACACTCGGGCCATCGCAGGTTGAGCAAAGTTTTGGCTTTGCAGTTCGAGCACAATGCCAGGAAGTGCTTCGCGGGATTCCCGGGCTAAACGGCCCACCATCACCTGGGTGGAGGCGCCGGCATAGGCGATGCGGACTAGCCCTGTTTCGCCTCGTCCGGCAGCCTGCACGATGCGTGTGGCGCGACGGAATGCTTCCATGATGTCTCGGGCGGGCTGGACTAATTCTTGGCCCGCATTGGTCAGCTGGACGTTCCGAGTGTCCCGCTTGAAGAGAGCAACACCGAGCTCATCTTCGAGTGCACGAATGGTGCGGCTGACCGGTGGCTGGGCCATGTGGAGGCGTTCGGCAGCCCGGCCAAAGTGGAGCTCTTCGGCAACGGCAAGGAAGGTTCTGACGTCTTTAGAATCCATGCAGAGATTATTGCAGAAAATGCAATAAAGAGTGCACTAATAGGTATTTGACAAGTCCTAATCGCACTGGCCAGAGTAGAGGTATAACAGCAGGAGTGTGTAGCAATGTCGGTAACGCAACAGGAAATTGATTCCCTATTCGAACGGTCTGGAACCGGCCCACTCTCGGGGATTGTTGTGGCCGACTTTGGCCGTGTTCTCGCTGCTCCCTACTGCACGATGTTGCTCGCAGACATGGGCGCCACCGTGCTCAAGGTGGAGAGCTTAGAAGGCGATGAAACTCGCTCCTGGATGCCTCCCGTCTTCGAAGGCGAATCGACCTATTACATGTCGATCAACCGCAACAAGCACTCCATCGCGCTTGACTTCCGCAACCCCGACGACCTCGAGATTGCACGCAAAATTGCCGCCAAGAGTGATGTCTTTGTCGAGAACTTCAAGCCCCATGGGCTTGCGCGTTTCGGTCTGGACTACGCCTCTGTGCAGGCAGCAAACCCCACCGTGATTTATGCTTCGGTGACCGGCTTCGGCACAACCGGAGGCGCAGACCTACCCGGCTATGACTTACTCGTGCAAGGTGCTGCAGGTTTGATGAGCCTCACCGGTGCCCCCGAAACCGTTCCTTTTCGCGCAGGAGTGGCCGTCTTTGACGTATTCACCGGTCTGCACACCTGCATTGCCATCCTTGCTGCGCTCCAGCACCGCACCAATACTGGTGAAGGTCAGCTTGTGGAACTCAACCTCATGTCGACCGCACTGTCGGCGATGGTGAACCAGACCGGCGCCTATGCGATCGCCGGAGTAACCCCTCGCCGCCTCGGTAACGAACACCCCAGCATCTACCCTTACTCGCCATTCCCCACCAGCGACGGCGACATCATCTTGGCGATTGGCAACGACCACCAGTTCAAGGTCTTCGCAGAAACAATCGGAGCTCCCGAGCTGCTCGATGATGCACGCTTCGCCACCAACCGTGATCGCAGCCAGCACCGTGACGCTCTGCGTCCCATCCTGGAGCAGATCTTGCAGACCAAGACCACGAGCGAGTGGTTCGAACTCTTCCGTGCAAAGTCTTTGCCTTGTGCTCCCATCAACGACGTGGCACAAGGTATTCAGTTTGCCCAGTCCATCGGACTCGACCCCATCGTGACTGTTGGCCACGGAGAGAAGACCCAGCCAGGTGTGCGCAACCCCACACTGTTCTCTAAGACCCCGGTTACCTATGACCTCGTGCCACCGAAGCTCAACCAGAGCGGCGACACCATTCGCGCCTGGGCACAGCAGTAAGACCTTTCATTGCAGTAACTCTCCCTTGAAACAGTGAAGGCCCCGACATGAGTCGGGGCCTTCACTGTTATTCAGATACTGAACGAGTCAGTCCTAAGGGATGCGAACGAGCTTCTTGTTCGAGAACTCGTTGAATCCAAATCGTGCCAACTCTCGACCCACGCCGGAGAGCTTGACGCCACCGAAGGGGAGGTCAGGCGCACTGCGGCTGGTGCTGTTGATCCAGACCATGCCCGCTTCAAGCTGAGTCGCAATCTTCTCAGCACGAGCCTGGTTGGTGGTGAAGATGGAGCTCGACAGCCCAAAGGGGGAGTTATTCGCCAGCTCGATAGCTGCCGCTTCATCCTTGACTCGGTAGACAACACCAGCAGGCCCGAAGAGCTCTTCTTTGTAGGCGCGCATGTCTTCGGTGACGTCGGAGAGCAACGTTGCGGAGTAGAACGAACCAGGGGAGTCCTGCTTCGAGCCTCCGGCGAGAACGGTAGCTCCCTTGGAGATGGCGTCCTGAACGAGTTCGTCGAGGTCCTTCAGTGCTTCCTGAGAAGACATGGGGCCCAGCTTGGTCTCTGCATCGCTCGGGTCACCGGTTTGGTAGGTGTTGACGGCAGCGACAAACTTCTCTACAAACGCGTCGTAGACAGCATCGAGAACGATGAAGCGCTTGGACGCGGTGCAGGCCTGACCGCAGTTACCCAGACGACCCAGTGCTGCAGCCGCAGCAGTGACATCGAGGTCTGCATCATCCAACACGATGAAGGGGTCAGAACCACCGAGCTCGAG
>JBEGKV010000100.1:0-4882 GCA_041183925.1 Actinomycetota bacterium | reverse complement strand
CGAGAGGAGACATAATCTTGAACAATGGCTCTCAGCACTTCAAGACCTCGTTGCGAAACCATGAAATCCTCCTTCACCACGCTCTAGCACTCGTTAGCTGTGAGTGCTAATACTACCCGGAGCTTCAGAGAATTTCAGAGTTACCTAAACGCGACTCGGCGCACGACGTCATCAGCACGAAGCCTGCCCGCCAGAGTCAATATGAGCCTTTCGCGGGTTACGGCCGATGAATCGATCAAACCGTCTGCGCTGAGTTCCTCGAGTGTTTCAAGCGGAATTCCATGTGTCGAGATTCCTTCACGAATCCGACTCCCCAACAAAATTCGCTCGAGTTCAACTGCTTCTTCATCTGGTCGCTCCCAACTGGCAGCAGGAGAAATACCCAAGGCAAGTTGTTGCGCATAAGCTGCCGGATGCTTCACATTCCAGAAGCGAGTTCCACCAATGTGGGAATGGGCGCCTGGACCATAACCCCACCAATCCTGGCCTTGCCAGTAAGTCAGATTATGCACCGAGCGTTGTGACAGCGTGCGAGACCAGTTGCTTACTTCGTACCATTCGAAACCGGCGGCTCCGAGAAGTTGATCAGCGAGTTCGTACATGTCGGCCTCAAGGTCGTCATCAGGCGCAATCAATTCTCCACGGCGAATACGGCGCTCTAAAGCTGTGCCATCTTCCACGATGAGGGCATACGCAGAGATGTGCCCCGTTGCTAGCTCAATAGCCGCTTCTAGTGATTCACGCCACTGTGACAGCGATTCTCCTGGGGTGCCGTAAATCAAATCAACACTGACCTCCAAGCCTGCGGCTTGAACAGCTGCAACAGCTGGAGCTACAGACTCTGGATTATGAGTGCGATCTAGCGTAGCCAGCACTGAGGGGACAGCAGATTGCATCCCGATACTGACACGTGTGAAACCTGCACGTGCGAGCTCGTCAACATATGCCGGAGTCAGAGTATCCGGATTGGCTTCTGTCGTAATCTCTGCACCGGGAGCGATGCCGTGGAGTTGACGAAGGGTTTCGAGGACTCGAACAAGATCAGAAGCTGGTAACAAGGTGGGGGTGCCGCCGCCAAAAAACACAGAACTCAGCGGGCGCGAAGGAATAGCTGCACGATCAAACACCTGACCGGAGAGGTATATTTCCTTCTCTAGCTCGGAGACATAGGTTGCCTGCGAAACCCCTGAAAGTTCTGTTGCTGTGTAGGTATTGAAATCGCAATATCCACAACGAACACGACAAAAAGGAACGTGCACATACGCACTCATGGAGCGCCGATCGGCGCCCATCGACACCCCTTCGGGAAGTGTGCCATCAGTTGGCATGGGGTTACCCTCAGGCAATGGCCCGGCCATGATTATGCTGTTCTGGCTGGAAGAAGTGAGCGGACGTACTGACGTCGTTGCAACCATTGGCGGAAACGAATCAGTGGAGTGAGGAACAAAAACTTTCGCCCCTCCGCAATCGCCGTCACACTTCGCATCACAGCCCACACAGAATCGTCTTCGCGCCATTCCACGGAGAAAAACTCTTCACCAATGACAGGAGTGGAGTCAAGGGTTCCCAGCGCATACCCAATACGACGTTCTTCGCGCTGCACATAAATCACTCGGTGGCTGGTCACCACAGTTGAGGGAGACCACACTCCCCCCAATTCGACGGTGGTGCCAGCAGACAAGTAGGGAGTGCCATCTGCTGAGAAAAGTTGTTCAAGTGCGTCTGCAGTTGGAGCAATGGGAGCACCGAACTCGTTGAACAGAAGGCCGCTATAGCCCTCAGATTGTGCTTCATCCACGGAAATCAGGTCAAGATGGGCACCACGTGGAATTCCCCAGGTCATCAGCGCAGCACTTGCTGCTTCAAAACGCTCGAGACCACTGCCTAAACGGAACTCCTGCTGTGCTGATGAAAAGCCCGCTGGAGGAAAAATCAAGACATCTGCTGCTTGAGTCGCTCCAACAGAGCCGTAGCTCACGACTCTCTCACCGCTGTAGGTTCGCCTTCTGGGAGAAGACACTATTTCTTCTTCACTTCTTCGTCGCCTTGAAGCGCTGCAATGAAGGCCTCTTGGGGCACTTCTACGCGGCCAACCATCTTCATGCGCTTCTTACCTTCCTTCTGCTTTTCCAGAAGTTTGCGCTTACGAGTGATGTCACCGCCATAACACTTGGCGAGAACATCTTTGCGAATGGCAGAAATTGTTTCACGAGCAATAATGCGTGCCCCGATGGCAGCCTGAATAGGTACTTCGAATTGTTGACGTGGGATGAGCTTCTTCAGGCGCTCGGTCATCATGAGACCGTAGGCGTAGGCCTTGTCCTTATGAACAATCGCACTAAACGCGTCTACCTGTTCGCCTTGCAACAAAATATCGACCTTGACGAGGTCGGAGTCTTGTTCACCAGCTTCCTCATAGTCCAAGGAGGCATACCCCTGAGTACGGCTCTTGAGGTGGTCGAAGAAGTCAAAAACGATCTCACCAAGTGGGATCTCATATTTCATCTCAACACGATCTTCACCGAAATACTCCATGCCCAGAAGATTTCCTCGACGGCTCTGGCACAGCTCCATAATGGTGCCGACGTAATCCTTGGGAGTCAAAATTCCAGCTCGTACAAGTGGCTCAGAGACACGAGTAATCTTTCCGGTCGGGTACTCACTGGGGTTAGTGACGGTCACCGTCTTCTTGTCCTCAGTGGTGACCTCGTAGGGCACAGAAGGGGCTGTTGCTATGAGATCTAGCCCAAATTCTCGTTCGAGACGCTCAGTGATGATTTCTAAGTGAAGCAAGCCTAGGAATCCACAGCGAAATCCGAAGCCAAGAGCTACTGAAGTCTCCGGTTCGTAGTTCAACGAGGCATCTGAAAGCTTGAGCTTGTCGAGTGCCTCACGCAAAACGGGGTAATCAGATCCGTCGATGGGATACAGTCCTGAGAAAACCATCGCCTTGGGATCTGTATAGCCCGGCAGTGCCTGCGAAGCTGGCTTAGCAAAGTCTGTGACGGTGTCGCCCACCTTTGATTGACGGACGTCCTTCACGCCAGTGATCAGGTATCCGACTTCGCCGACGCCCAGCCCTTGAGAAGGAATGGGCTCTGGTGAACTGACACCAATTTCAATCAGTTCATGCGTCGCTTTGGTGCTCATCATCTGAATGCGTTGACGAGGTTTGAGCATGCCGTCGATAACACGCACGTAGGTGATCACACCGCGGTAGGCGTCATACACAGAGTCAAAAATCATGGCACGGGCAGGTGCATCTGCATCGCCTGTGGGAGCAGGTATTTTCTCCACAACGAGATCGAGGAGCTCAGCAACTCCCATACCCGTTTTTCCCGAAACGCGGAGAACGTCTTCTGGCTTTCCACCGATGAGGTCCGCTAATTCTTTTGCGTATTTCTCGGGATCTGCAGCCGGAAGATCAATCTTGTTGAGCACGGGAATGATGGTGAGATCGTTTTCCATTGCCAAATACAAATTGGCGAGAGTTTGCGCCTCAATACCTTGAGCGGCATCAACGAGCAAAATTGCGCCCTCGCATGCGGCCAGTGAACGACTGACTTCATAGGTGAAGTCAACGTGACCGGGGGTATCAATCATGTTGAGCGCGTAGGTCTGCCCATCGACTTCCCAAGGCATGCGCACGGCCTGGCTCTTGATGGTGATTCCTCGTTCACGCTCAATATCCATTATTGCGCGCGCATCGAACGATCGTCAACGATGCCCGTGATTTGGAGCATACGGTCGGCAAGAGTCGACTTGCCGTGGTCAATGTGAGCGATGATGCAGAAGTTGCGAATCTTCGCTGGCTGCGTTGACGCAGGCTGGAGGGGGTTCGTTGAACGTGGAGACATAGAACCTCTAGTCTCCCACGAACCGCGGCACAGTTTTAGCAACTGACACTCTTACTGGTAGTGTTGACTCTTGGCTTACGTGTAGTTCCCCTACATGATTCGTCGCAAAGAGCCCTCTACCTCTCGTGCGACACAATCCATACGTACAAACATCGAGTGAAAGACACGGTTAACGTGGCAAACATTAAGTCGCAGATCAAGCGAATTGGCACCAACGAAAAGGCACACGAGCGCAACAAGGCTGTGAAGTCTGAGGTTAAGACCGCAGTTCGTGCTACCAAGTCTGCTGTTGCAGCTGGTGACAAGGCAGCTGCCGAGTTAGCGCTGGCTGTAAGCAAGGGAGTTCTGCACAAGAACAACGCTGCGAACCGCAAGTCGTCTATTGCTAAGCAGGTAGCTGCTCTCTAAGCGTTAAAGCTTTGTTCAGGCCTCCACTTTTGTGGGGGCCTGTTCGTTTAACTAGTTGCGGCCGTAACCGGCGACGACGTTGACCATTCGTTCGAGTGCATAAATGGGATCCCGTGAAGCACCTTTGACGTTTGCATCTGTTTCGGCAACTACTTCGATTGCGCGCCCGAGACCATATTCTGTCCAACCTTGAAGATCTTTGCGTGCACGATCAATCTGCCAAGGGGCAGCGCCCACAAACGTTCACCATAGATTTTGGCCATCAGACGGAGCTTGGCCGCAAAAGTTGCCACGATCGGAACCGGATCTGCACCTGATTGGAGCGCATGTCGAAGAGTCACGAGTGCATCTCCCAGTCGTCCTGCAACAGCTGAATCGACTACTTTGAACGCTGTGGCTTCTACACGACCGCCATAGTAATCCTCTACGGTTCGGTCCGTAATGTCGCCGTCTGCATCTGCGATGAGTTGCTGACATGCGTTGGCAAGCTCTGACCCAGAACCAGAAAATGCCTGCACGAGTGAGCGAAGCGCGCTCGGTGCAATCTTTCGTCCAGCTTGACGGAATTCAGCACCAGCGAAATCGAATTTATCGCCATCGCTTTTGAGTTCTGCGCA
>JBEGKV010000099.1:0-3806 GCA_041183925.1 Actinomycetota bacterium | reverse complement strand
AACGTGTGCGTCACCTTCACTCAGGCCTGCATACTGAGCTGGATCCAAACGGGCGTCCATGCAGGTCAGGATGGCAAATCCGCGTGCGGGGGGAAGTGCGAGTTCAGACTTTGCACCAAAATCAGCAGCGTAAAGCTCATTTGCTGCAAGTACTTCGTTGAGTACAGACATGTTTATAACCTCGTGAGTGGTGGGAAATTCGAGAACATCTCTCGACTGATTAACCCTAAGAAAATCTGATCACACAAACTCGTTTATGAAGTTTTACGACAGCTCAGTGATTCACATTAATCGAGGCGCCCATCTTCACGAGCAAAGCCCCCTACTCTGAGGGGGCTTTGCTCAAGAAACTGTTTCCTATGGCTGCGCGGGAGCAGTTGCGGCTTTGGCCGCAGCTGCTTTTTGCTTATCTGATTTGTTTGCCAAGACCAATACAAAGAAACCAATGAGGACAGTCGCGATGGCGAAAGCAATCATCAACACTGCGAAGCCTTGAGCGAAGCCGTCAATTGCAGCAGGGAACACGCTTGTATCCGTTGGCTTAGCCCCCGTTGCCGACCAGGCATTGAGCTGTGATTCGGCGGAAGAACCCAGCTTGGTCAATACGTGCTGACGGGCAATGAGGTCAATGACGACAGTTGACGAGGCAAGACCTAGTGCATACCAGAACTGACCAATGGTTGAGCGTGATGAGGAGACGACACCGTAGTGCTTGGGGTCGGCTTCTTCGAGGATCATTCCACCGTAGGCCACAATCGGGATTGCCGTACCGATACCCAGAACAACAAGGGCAGGCATGTAGTCCCAGACGGACTTTGGAGAGCTCAACGCGGTAATCGCGAACAGAACAGCACCTGCTGCCGTGACCCATGCACCGATGAAGGTAGACATCTGACGAGTCAAAATGTTCTTGCTGATGATTTTTCCAACAATAAGTGTTACCGGGATACCCAGCAACATATAAGGGAGCTGCGAGAGAGATAAAGACAAGCCCTTGAGATCCAACTGGTACTGGAACAGGTTGCTAAAGGAAAGGAATCCCACACCGGTAGCAAAGTTATACAGGAATCCAACCCCAATTGCAGCTAAGAAGAGTGGGCTCTTGAGCAATGCAATGGGGAAGAAACGCTGGTCAGACTTTGAACGCTCTCTGAAGTAGAAGAGCACAAAGAACACAACACCGAGAAGAACGGGTCCGTAGGTCAGTGGCGAAATCAGGCTGTCAGCAGCATGCGAAATTCCGTAAAGGGTTCCTACGACTGCCAAACCAAGAAGAATCTGGCCCAGAGCATCCCAGGGAGCAGTTTCTTTCTGGCCTTTGTGATCACCAGGGAGAATGAAAATACCGAGCACTAAGGCCAACAGGCTAAGAACAGGCACGACGAGGAAGGCTTCTCGCCACCCCACGCCCACCATGGCAGAACCCACGAAAGTAAAGATCAGACCAAACAGCCCAGTCGCAGCACCAAAGACGCCAAGTGCAACTGCAATACCGCCCTTGGAACCTTGTGCGAAGAAAGAGACGTAAGCGAACGAGGCGCCGTAAAGAATACCCATAGCGATACCGGCGATGGCACGTCCACCGATATACATCCACGGGTCCTGAGAAATGGATACCAGTCCATCACCGATGACTGCCAGCAACATTCCCGCAAACAAAACCTTTTTGCGACCAAGGCGGTCAGCGAGCATTCCCGTTGAGATCACGGTTGCTGCTAACACAAGTGTGCTCACAGAAGCGGCTAGTGCATCTAGGCCACCGAACTGTAAATCTTTACCAGCCGACAACAGCGCCGTGGAAGCAATGTTGGGGTCTGAACCCTGAATGGACGCTGCCATTCCCAGAAATATCAGCGCCAGAGTGGCATTAACACCCTTGTGAACTGCGGGAGTAGTGCTTGTCATGTCTTCTCTATTCCTGGGGATGGTGAGCGTTTAGCAACACTTTTTAGTTGCGTGAACCTGAGCTGCAAGATCCTTGTGTTCTGAAGGATCCATGGCGTCAATCTGTGCCATGAAGGCATCAAGGTCAATCTTCTTACCCGCTACCCACGTACCTTGAACCGTGACCTGTTCAGTCAACTTGTGCAGGTCTGCCTGGTATGGATCCGAAGATAGTTCGACAAAGTCGGCAAGTTTGCCCACCTCAATCGATCCGATTTCGTGTTCGCGACCTAACTGGAAGGCCGCATTGACGGTGTGTGCCTTGATGGCGTCGTCCAAGCTGACGGCCTGGTTAGGTCCATGGACTTTGCCAGATGCTGTCTGACGTGTGGTGGTGCTCTGCCAGTTCAGGAGAGGAATGGGAGGGCTTACTGAACCATCATTGTGGAAGGAGACAACAGCACCTGAACGGAATGCATCCCCATATGCCATCCACTGAGAACCAATCTCACTGGGGAAGAGTTCACCATCGAGTAAGTCACCCCAGTAAATGAACTGGAAGGGGCTCATCGACAGTGATATTCCTAGCGAAGCAGCACGGTTGAACTGGTCTGCGCGGCACGCACCCATGTGTTCAATACGCCAGCGGTGATCCGTGCCAAGAAGCTTAAACTTTGTCAAAGCGTGCTCGTAGGCGTCCAAGACCACGTCCATACCGACGTCACCGTTGCAGTGGAAAGACATTTGATAGCCGCTGGGCACGACCTTGTCCAGAATTGCATCCAGCTGTGCACGGGTGTAATTCATTGCTGGTTCGCCACCGGGACCCAGAGGAATGCTCGCATGACGAGTGAGGTCGTTATCGAGATAGGGGAAAGATGCGGCAATAGTGCCATTCCATGGAGAACCATCAGCCCAGAGCTTGATTCCCTGCTTCTTTAAGCGGTTTTCAGGAATCGGAGTTGTGACGGGCTGATCACAATCTGCCTCTATAGACATGTGGTACAGAGATATGCGCAATGGGCTATCAGGAGCCATTGCCATGGCTATGTAAGCCTTGATCTGATTCCCCTGGAAGGTGTGCTCAGAAGTAGAAGTGATGCCATTTGATGACATGAGTTTGTACCACTCAGCTACTGGCTTAAGGGGGTGAGCGGCAACAGAAGCAAGAATAGGAGCCGCCGCCGCGAACATCGCAGCTACTTCGTATGCGCGGCCGTTAGAAGTACCGTCCTCGTTACGTCCATATCGTGCACCGGCTGGATCTGCCGGGGGCTTTCCATCTGCCCAGCCCAGGAGCTTGATCAGGGCAGTGTTGAAATAGGCTTCGTGACCCGAGTTATCCATCACGACTACAGGACGGTCGGGAAAATAAGTATCCAGATCAACGTTTGTCAGCTCAGAGGCACCCTGTAGGGTTCGATCTAAGCCGTTGAACATAAGGGGTAGACCAGCAGGCTGTTCTGTGTTGAGTGTGGTGAAAAAAGCGGTGACATCTGCATAAGTGGGGTATCCCACATACGGAGCAATCCAGTAGGCAGGCGACTGGGTGGATAAACCGCTCAATGCAGGGTGGCTGTGTGGATCAATCAGACCAGGCATCAAAACGGTGTCGCCCAGGTCATTGACCGTGACTCCAGGGTGTGCGGATTGCAGATCTGCGAGCGCACCGACGCCAACAATGGTTCCGGCTGCACTATCGACTGCGACAGCTTCTGCACGCGGAGCGGCGGGATCCATCGTGATAACGGTGGATGCCTTGATGATCAGATCAGCGGCCATGTGAAATCTCCTTTATCGCTTCTGTCACCGCATAGTTTGTGTAGACCAATTGTCCATGCGGTCACCTAACTGTATGGCACAGGGGGTGCAGAACATATGTATCTAAGCACACGAGAGAGGGCATATTCCTGACGAAATAG
>JBEGKV010000098.1:0-3817 GCA_041183925.1 Actinomycetota bacterium | reverse complement strand
GCCAATCCTTTGTCATAGAGGCGCTTGAAAGCCCAAATGACTGATTCCATAAACGTGATGTCGAGGGTCTTGTAGTCGTTTTCAAAGTCGACCCATCGAGCCTGTCTCGTGACGTACTGCTCCCACTCGCCGGTGTATCGGAGAACAGAAGAACGAGCTTCTGCGTTAAACGCAGCGATACCCATTTCTTCAATTTCATCTTTTTTAGTGATGCCCAGTTGACGCATTGCTTCAAGTTCAGCAGGCAAACCATGGGTATCCCACCCAAAGCGACGTTCTACCTTCTTGCCACGCATTGTTTGGTAGCGAGGAAAGAGATCTTTGGCATAGCCGGTGAGGAGGTGACCATAGTGAGGAAGACCGTTTGCAAAGGGAGGACCGTCGTAGAACACCCACTCATCACCCTGTGAACGCTGGTCAATGGATGCCTGAAAGGTGCCGTCTTGTTCCCAGAAAGCAAGAATCTGCTCCTCGATAGCGGGGAAAGAGGGGGAAGGAACAATGTCTTCCTGCTGACCGAATGAATTACGGCGGGGATACGTCACTTTCAGCTCCAGATATTTTGAATAAAACACTGTGCCAGGACGAAATTTCTTCCGCGGTACCACCTGAACTTGTGAGAAGTCTCACCACTTGTTCTTGAGCAATAACGGGCTCGTCCCGTTCGGTTCTACTGGGTCCAAAGACTGTTCTTCCGAAAACTCCCCGGTGATAGCCGGATCGGTGTCGTTACACACCATTCTACGTGCTTTAGTACAGTAGAAACATCACCATTTGAGGCATCAAGCTGAAGTAATCTGCTGACGCATTGACTCGATGCCGCCCATAGAGAGCGAGAAATACCTGTGACCATCACGCCCGCCAACGTTCCCGACAAGCCGGCTCTGGAAGGTCTCGAGACTCTCTGGGATACCAAATGGGAAAACTCCGGCCTCTATCGATTCCGCCGTGCCGGTCAAAGCCGGGCCAGTGTGTACTCAATTGACACTCCACCACCGACAGCTTCAGGCTCACTGCATATTGGCCACGTCTTCAGCTACACCCACACTGACGTCATTGCCCGTTTCCAACGAATGTGTGGCAAGGAAGTTTTTTACCCTGCTGGTTGGGACGACAACGGATTGCCCACCGAGCGTCGTGTTCAAAACTATTACGGCGTCCGTTGCGACCCCACACTTGCTTATGTTGAGAACTTTGTGCCCCCTTTTGAAGGCGGCGACAACAAGAGCTCTAAGGCAGCAGATCAGCTTCCTATCAGCCGTCGCAACTTCATTGAATTGTGTGAAAAACTGACCGTCGAAGACGAAAAACAGTTTGAAGATGTGTGGCGTCAACTCGGACTGTCTGTGGACTGGACTCAGACCTATCGCACCATCTCTGATGACACCATCACCACCAGCCAGCTTGCATTCATTAACAACCACGCTCGGGGCGAGGCCTATCAGGCCATGGCCCCCACACTCTGGGATGTCACCTTCCGCACTGCTGTTGCTCAAGCAGAGCTTGAAGACAAGGAAATGCCAGGCGCCTATCACCGCCTCACATTCCACAAACCAGATGGCGGTCATATTGAAATTATGACTAGTCGCCCAGAACTTCTCCCCGCCTGCGTCGCACTTGTTGCACACCCCGAAGACGAGCGGTACAAGCCCTACTTTGGCAAGACTGTGAAGACCCCCGTCTTTGGTGTTGAGGTTCCGGTCCTTGCGCATCACTTGGCGCAGCCCGACAAGGGAACCGGTATTGCCATGATCTGTACATTCGGTGACGTCACCGACGTGGTGTGGTGGCGTGAACTCAACCTTCCCACCCGCGCAGTTATTGGGTTTGACGGTCGTTTCATTTCTGAAGCACCTCAGGGACTCGAATCTGCCACTGCCCAAGCTGCCTATGCCGAATTAGCAGGAAAGACTGCATTCAGCGCTAAGACCGCCATGGTCGACATGCTCAAGGAATCTGGCGAAATGCTGGGTGAACCAGAACCAATTTCTCACCCTGTGAAGTTCTTCGAAAAGGGCGACAAGCCTCTCGAAATTGTCTCCACCCGCCAGTGGTACATCGTCAACGGAGCCAAGGATGACGAGCTCAAGAAGAAGCTCATCGACCTGGGCCAGGAAATGTCATGGCACCCCGATTTCATGCGTGTTCGCTATGAAAACTGGGTCAACGGCCTCAACGGTGACTGGCTTATTTCTCGCCAGCGTTTCTTCGGAGTTCCAATTCCGGTTTGGTATCCCCTGGACACAGACGGAAACCCCGTATTCGATGAACCGTTGATTGCCAGCCGCGAACAACTCCCCGTCGACCCTTCCACGGATGTTCCTGCCGGATATTCAGAAGCACAACGCGGTCTCCCTGGCGGCTTCCAGGGCGAAGTAGATGTCATGGACACCTGGGCTACATCCAGCTTGACCCCACAACTTGCAGGGGGTTGGGAACGCGATGAGGAACTGTGGAACTTGGTCTCCCCCTTTGACCTGCGCCCACAGGGTCAAGACATCATCCGCACCTGGTTGTTCAGCACAATGCTGCGTTCGGCACTGCAATCAGGAACAAAGCCATGGACAAACGCAGCAATATCTGGCTTTATCGTCGACCCTGACCGTAAGAAGATGTCCAAGTCCAAGGGCAACGTTGTTACACCTGCTGACATGCTGGACCAGCACGGTTCCGATGCAGTTCGCTACTGGGCTGCAAGTAGTCGTTTAGGTACAGATGCGGCCTTTGATCCTCAAAATCCCACCCAGATCAAGATCGGTCGTCGACTCGCGATCAAGTTACTGAACGCCTCGAAATTTATTTTGAGTTTTGAAGCTCCTGCAGGAACTGAGATCACTAACCCTCTCGATCTATCGATGCTTGAAAGCCTGCATAACGTTGTTCGAGAAGCAACCGATGCTTTGAAGAACTATGACCACGCCAAGGCTCTTGAGGTGACAGAACACTTCTTCTGGACTTTCACAGATGACTATCTGGAACTTGTTAAGGAACGTGCCTATAACCAAGAGCACCCCGAACAAGCCTCCGCAGCCGCCGCACTCAACTCCGCACTGACAGTGTTCTTGCGCTTGCTTGCCCCCGTTTTGCCATTCGCAGCTGAAGAAGCATGGTCGTGGTTCAACGATGACAGTATCCACCGCTCCAGCTGGCCTGTGCCAGGTGAAGACACCGTTGGAAATCCAGATGTGCTGAAGGCAGCCTCTGAAGCTTTGATTGGTATTCGCCGTTCGAAGACGGAAGCGTCAGCTAGCCAAAAAACTGAGGTTGTGACGGCAACAATTGCTGCTCCTGAGTCCATGATTTCGTTATTGGAGCAAGCGCAGGGAGACCTGATGGCGACGGGGCGTATCGCAGAACTGAACTTTGTGGAAGCTTCCGAACTGGCTGTGACCAACATTGAACTAGCGCCCGTAGCTGAATAACTATGCAGCTCGGAACGAGATGGGCGGCGTACACACCTGCACCAGGATCTCTTGATGCTTCTGTTGTCGAAGCTATTTCAGGCGTAGAACGAGAACTTTTTGGGCTCAAGCAGGACACAACCGGCTGGTTTTGGACATTGACTTATCTGGAAAATCGACCTGTGGTTCAGCTTGATGACGGTACAACAATCCGAGTAAATAAGGAACACGTCGTAGTTGTGAGTTCGGAAGACTAAGAGGGAACTTTCACGTCTATTGCTTTGGGAAAGACTGACACTGTCATCTGCGTAATCTCCCCGTAGCTATCACCATCAAGCTGAACTGCTTGAGGTTCTCTCAGTGTGATGGTTACAGAACGGAGTTGGTCATAACGCAATGTTTTAATCTCAGGAGCA
>JBEGKV010000097.1:0-3837 GCA_041183925.1 Actinomycetota bacterium | reverse complement strand
CACTACCTCAACATGTTCTTTATTCTTCTGGCCATTCGCACCGGCTGGATCATTCGTTCCAAGAAGCGCCCGCCTGCTTTCTGGACCAGAAGCGATCAGGGTGTTCTCAAATACACTGGCCCTGCCCAGCGCATGGGGATTTATCACTGGTTCCACCTCAGCATTGATTTCTTGTGGGTGATCAACGGCGCACTGTTTATGGTGTTGCTGTTTGCCACGGGGCAGTGGATGCGCATCGTGCCCACCAGCTGGGATGTGTTCCCGAATGCTGTCTCGGCAGCCCTGCAATATGCCTCCCTGCGCTGGCCCGTGGATAACGCCTGGGTGAACTACAACAGCTTGCAGGTCCTGGCCTACTTCGTCACGGTGTTTATTGCTGCTCCCCTGGCTATCTTCACGGGGGTTCGCCTCTCGCCGGCTTGGCCCAAGCAAGGCTGGTTGCACCGAGTGTTCCCTGAGACCCTTTCTCGCCGCACACATGCGTTCGTGATGTTCTATTTCTTTGTTTTTATCGTGGCGCATGTGACGCTGGTGTTGACCACGGGTGCTCTGCGGAATCTCAACATGATGTTCGCCGCCAATGATGGCACCAGCTGGCTGGGCGCCGGCATCTTTGCTATTGCGCTGGCATCGATGGTGGTGGCGTGGTTCTTGGTGAAGCCCCGCGTGCTCAAGCCCATTGCCAAACTGAGCGGAAAAGTTCAGGGCTAAGCCTTCCCCGTGAGCGGAAGCTGGTGTGCGGAGAAACCTGCAGACCAGGCATAGTCTTGCTGGCATGTGGGCGACGGTGAAGTCTCTGCTCCCTGGACGAGCAGACTATTCCGCGCTGCCACGTTCGTGGAAGCAGGATCTGCTCGCGGGTATCACCGTCGGCATCGTGGCCTTGCCCTTAGCCCTTGCTTTTGGTGTGAGCTCCGGCGTGGGTGCTGAAGCGGGTCTCATCACCGCAGTGGTCGCTGGGTTTATCGCTGCCGTCTTTGGTGGATCCAATGTTCAAGTCTCTGGACCCACGGGTGCCATGGTGGTGGTGTTGGCTCCGATTGTTGCTGCCCACGGCCCGGGCTCGGTTGTCATTGTCGCGCTGATGGCGGGTGTCCTGGTTGTTCTTTTGGGCTTGTTCCGCTTGGGCCGAGCCGTGTCCTTTATTCCCTGGCCCGTGATTGAGGGCTTCACACTGGGGATTGCCGTCATTATCTTTGTGCAACAGATACCGGCAGCGGTGGGTTCCCCGAAGTACACCGTGTCAACGAATGCTGTCATCTCGGCGTGGAACGCCATCATGGCCACCAACCTCGATCTGGCGCTGTGGTCCCTCGGTTCCGTACTGATCGTGGCGCTCATCATGGTGGTCACGCCGAAGTTCATCCCAGTCGTGCCAGGGTCCATCATGGGCATAATCGTGTTGACTGTCATTGCCGAGCTGACCGGATCTCCGTTGGCTCGGATTGGGGAGCTCCCGTCCGCACTGGGCTTGCCGTCGTTTCCTGATTTTGCTGGCGTTCCCCTGGGGGAGTTGATTGTTCCCGCACTGGCAGTTGCCGCGCTGGCCGCTATTGAATCGTTGTTGTCTGCTCGCGTGGCGGCAGGGATGGCGAACACAGGAACCTTCAACCCTGATCGGGAACTTGTTGGCCAAGGCCTAGCTTCGATGGGGTCAGCACTGTTTGGCGGCATGCCCGCCACCGGTGCCATTGCCCGCACGGCAGTCAATGTTCGCTCGGGTGCGAAGACCCGCATGGCAGCGGTGGTGCATGCCGTGGTGTTACTGGCCGTTGTCTATCTGGCCACAGGTCCTGTCTCGCGCATTCCGCTGGCGGCACTGGCAGGCGTGCTGATGGTGACGGCTGTGCGCATGGTGCCCAGTAAAGCTGCGTGGCGAATCCTGCGCAGTACCAAACATGATGCGCTTATTTTTGTTGTCACGGCATTGATTACGGTGACCTTAGATCTGGTGGAAGCAGTGGTCGTGGGCATTGTGGTCACCGTGCTGTTTTCCGTGCGGGCGTGGTTCTTGCGCAACAAAGTGGTGGAAGCCCCCCTGCCGGAACCTGCACAATCCGGCGATGACCGGATTGTGGTGTTCCGCATTGAGGGAGCCTTGTTCTTCGGTGTGGCCGACAAGATTCATACCCTCATCACGAGCCACCCGGACGTGTCTGTGGTGATTGTGCAGCTCTCCGGCGTGCAGTTCCTCGACGCCACGGGGGCTCAGATCCTCTCCGATATTGTGATGCACCTGGAACGCGACGGGAAGACGGCCATTCTCAAAGGAATTCCAGCCCAACACCGAGAGCTGGTGGGGCGTGTGGGAGCACTCGGAAAGTTGCGTCATCCCAACCATGTGTTCGAAGATTTTGACCGTGCGGTTGAGCATGCGCGCTCCCACATAACACGCGAAGATGCTGCAGCCGCGGAAGGTCTGCCCAGACCCTTCTTTGGCTGAGGTGACTTTGGCGTCTTTCCGGGGCAAACTCCCCGACACGCCCGGGTTGCATTCCGGTTGTATTGTGTGGCAGACTCTTCAAGTTCGACATTTTCTGCCTTTGTGCAGGAATCACTACCCTGGCAGTGCATAACGGCGGAATCATTCCGATCACGTTAGGCCGCAGGTAGAGAACATCGCCAAAGCTCCGTGAAGAGCCTGGAGGAATCCAGACTTCGCCGTGTTCGCACGCCAAGAGCCCAGGCACATTGACATGTAAACAGTGGTGCGAAACATATACGTAGAGTGCCAGCGTTTAAAACGCGAAGCGTCCAATGCAGCTCCGAGGCTGTAAGACGCTCTGAATGAAAGAGAGAGTCACATGGCGGGACAAAAGATCCGCATTCGACTTAAGTCATATGACCACGAGGTCATTGACTCCTCGGCGCGCAAGATTGTTGACACTGTAACCCGTGCGGGTGCAACTGTTGTCGGCCCTGTGCCCCTTCCTACTGAGAAGAACGTGGTGTGTGTCATCCGCTCTCCTCACAAGTACAAGGACAGCCGCGAGCACTTTGAGATGCGCACCCACAAGCGTTTGATCGACATCATCGATCCCACGCCCAAGGCTGTTGACTCGCTCATGCGCCTTGACCTCCCAGCTGACGTCAACATCGAGATCAAGCTCTAGGGGTCACGATGGCAAATCCAACTAAGACTGTTAAGGGTCTGCTCGGCAAGAAGCTGGGTATGACTCAGGTATGGGACGAAAACAACAAGCTTGTTCCCGTGACCGTGATTGAAATCACTCCCAACGTTGTAACCCAGTTGCGCACCACTGAGAAGGACGGCTACGAAGCCGTACAGATCGCCGGTGGAGCTATTGACCCCCGCAAGGTAAACAAGCCTGCGACCGGTCACTTTGACAAGGCTGGGGTTACTCCTCGCCGTCACGTCACTGAGGTTCGCACCCCCGATGCAGCTTCCTACTCTGTAGGCCAGGAACTCACCGTTGACTCCACCTTTGAAGCCGGCCAGAAGGTCGACGTCATGGGTACCAGCAAGGGTAAGGGTTTCGCCGGTGTTATGAAGCGTCACAACTTCAAGGGTGTTTCCGCATCTCACGGTGCACACCGTAACCACCGTAAGCCCGGTTCGATCGGTGCTTCTTCGACCCCCAGCCGCGTCTTCAAGGGCATGCGCATGGCCGGTCGTATGGGTGGAGAGCGCGTGACCGTGCTCAACCTCAAGGTTCACGCAGTAGACGCAGAGAAGGGCCTCTTGCTCGTCAAGGGCGCTGTTCCCGGTGCACGTGGCCGCCTCGTATTCGTTCGCAACGCAGTGAAGGGGGCGTAGTCCATGGCTACCGTTACCACTCTCGACGTCGTTGACCTCAAGGGCAAGAAGGCTGGCTC
>JBEGKV010000096.1:0-3841 GCA_041183925.1 Actinomycetota bacterium | reverse complement strand
CCAGGGTAGCGACCGGTTGAATCCCCGGGGGTTTCGTCCAGAAGTTCGACAACCTCAGTAACCGTCAAAATCGGTTCCGTGTCGGTGCCGATGGAGTTGTTGTTTTCCTGGTGAACGCTGTCGACCAGGCGATCCAGCATGTCGATGGCGTCATCCACGATTTCGGTGCTTTTTTGCTCCACGCCGTGAAGCAGCCAGCGAGCAAGTTCAAGTTCGGAATATAGCGTTGCGCGTTGACGAAGCTTGGGGTCCACGAGGGAGTGACGAGAATCACCATAGGCACTAAAAGCTGCATCTTGAGCATCAATGGGGGCATTGATAATCCAATGCATATCAGTTGCGGGGTCTCCCACTCGAAGAGCAGCCCACCCCAAAACACCAGAGATGGAATCTTCGCCGGCGATAAAGGAGTCGATGCCTAGTGAGCCATGAATCACTGTGGGTTCGAACATCCAGAGGTTACTGTCGGAGACAGCTTCCTGCCAGCGTGCAGAGAGTGCTGCGGGCAACAGGTTGGTTGCTTGTGCTTGGGAGACAAGTTCTTTCGTCTGGCGCTGGATGTCAGCTGCAGAAAAGAAAGGCAACCCAGCATCGGAGACAAAGTGGGTGGGGAGGGAGTGAATAGACGCAATTCCTGACCCAATCGAAACAGGAAGTCCCGACTCTGTGGTGAAATCAGCCAGACCCAGCTGATGTCCATGAAGGAATTCAAAGACAAGCCCGAAAGTCTTGCCAATGCTGGCGCGGCCAACCAGGGTGGGCACGTCAAACGTGAGACGAGAGCGAATACCCGCGGTCATAGTTTCGAGAGCGTATTTCTCAGCACCCAACTGAGCTTCAGCTTCAGCAGAGTTGGGAACGCGAACGATGACTTCGCGGCCGGTGGCGTCTGTGACGAGTGCAGCGAAGAAATCTCCGTGCATTCCAGTGGAGAAAGCTTGAGCTTGTACGGGGTCAAAACCGGGCACAGCTGCTGTTGCCAACGCCGCTAGAGTGATATGAGATCTGGCCATGAAATACAGGCTAAGTCGCGGATGTGCTTGTGGGCTCTAACGCCACGCATCGAATGCCCGACTCATACTGCTAAGCGAGTGACATGAACCACGAATTTACCCAACGTCTCACGTTGGCCCGTCATGCCACAGACCGTCGTGCAGAGCTGCGCTCGCGTCCAGAATTGCTGGATGAACTCGCCGCTGATGCCCGAACTCGCGTCATTGTGCTCAACCAGGGCAAAGCCTTGGTGCGTGGGCATGAACTCACCACGGTCTCGCTTGAGGAATTAGAAGCGGTAGAACCAGCTGCGCGTCAGGAAATTCTTTTTCTCGGAGTCTCTACCGAAGCCGCCCCCACCGAACCCGTGGGGACCCCTTTTCTTGCTGTGACAGTGAGCGACGAGGTTGCCCGATTGTTAGGACCGGAAGTCAGTCACTGGGGTGACCTTCGAATTCTGGGAACTGAGTTTTCTGATCGCGACGCAGGTCTGTTCACCCAAGCTCTTGCTCTGGCGAATTGGCACCGCACTCACCCGCATTCTCCGGTTGATGGTTCGGCGACAGTGCCCACACAGGCGGGCTGGGTTCGTCACAGTGCTGCAGATGAGAAGGCACAGAATTTCCCGCGCACTGACCCGGCCATCATTGTCATGGTGACTGATAATAAAGATCGTTTGCTCATGGGCAACAATGCGATGTGGGAATCAAATAGGTTCTCGCTACTTGCTGGCTTTGTCGAACCGGGGGAGTCACTCGAGGCTGCGGTCATCCGTGAAGTTCGCGAGGAGTCTGGCATCGAAGTGGTTGACCCGATTTATCTCGGCTCTCAGCCTTGGCCATTTCCACAGTCCCTCATGCTGGGTTTTAAGGCGAAGGTTGCCACCGGGTTCAACCCGGAGAACACCGTTGCCGATGGGGAAGAAATCCTCAAACTGCGCTGGTTTACGCGTGAGGAACTTTCTGCCAGTTTGGATGAGATTGTCCTGCCTGGGCATGTATCCATTGCCCGAGCTCTCATTGAGGAATGGTTTGGTGGTCCGCTCGATCAGGAAGCCATCTGGTGACCTCTCCCGCCGCCGGCAGCATCGCTGCAACCCCTGAAGAGCTGCTCGCCGGACTCGACGAGGACCAGCGAATTGTGGCCGAAGAGCTTCGAGGTCCTGTCTGTGTTCTCGCCGGAGCGGGAACCGGGAAGACCCGTGCCATCACCCACCGGATAGCGTATGGGGTCGCCACCGGCACCTATGCACCGGATCGAGTACTGGCCCTGACCTTCACCAATCGTGCGGCGGGTGAGATGCGCACCCGCCTTCGCCAACTGGGTGCAGGCCCCGTTCAAGCACAAACTTTCCATGCTGCAGCGTTGCGTCAGCTCGGGCACTTTTGGCCTCTATTTGTCGGCGGAGATGCTCCCAAGGTCTTTGATTCCAAGTCACGCCCACTGGCAGAAGTTGCCACCAAACTGGGCCTCAAACTCGACACGGCCACACTTCGCGACTTGGCTTCTGAGGTGGAGTGGCGCAAGACCAGCAATCTCAACCTGAGTTCTTACGAAAAGCGTGCTTATGCACGTCCCATGCCCGGCAATCTGGCTGTCTCCGATGTTCTCGCCGTGATGAGCGGTTATGAGGACCTCAAGGACGATCGAGGTCAGATCGACATGGAAGACGTGTTGCTCCTCACTGCCGGCCTTCTTGAATCTGAAGCAGCCGCTGCCATGGAAGTGCGTGAACGATACAGATTCTTTGTCGTGGATGAATATCAGGACGTCTCGCCGCTGCAACATCATCTTTTGACTCTCTGGCTGGGCGACCATCGTGATTTGTGTGTGGTGGGCGATGCGAGCCAGACCATCTATTCCTTCACCGGGGCAACGAGTGATTATCTGCTCGACTTTGGACATGCTTACCCTGACGCGCACATTGTGAAGTTAGAAACGAATTATCGCTCCACTGCTCCCATCGTCGCTCGTGCGAACGCTCTGATGCGTGACCGTCCCGGTGCATTGACCCTCACTGCAGCGACGCCAGACGGACCAGCGCCTCAGTGGAGTGAATATCCTCACGATGCTGCTGAAGCACGTGGAATTGCAGCCAAGATTGCTGCCGAAATTGCAGCTGGAACCCAACCCGAAGACATCGCGGTGTTGTATCGCATCAATGTCCAAGGCGTGGCCCTTGAGCAAGCATTATCCGACCTCGGAATTAGCAGCACTATCCACGGCGCTCAACGCTTCTATGACCTCCCCGAAGTCAAGCAAGCCATTATGGCGTTGCGTGGAGCTTCAGTCTCCGTTGCCGGAGAACCCCTCTTCAAGTCCGTCAGCGATGTGCTGCGTTCGGTGGGGTGGAGCCAGGAGGCTCCCCAGACCACCGGCGCACTCCGGGCAAAGTGGGAAGCACTCAATGCCCTCATGGTGATGGCGGATGAGGCCCCCGAGGGGACAAGTTTCCGAGCGTTCACCGATGAACTTCTCGCGCGTCAGGCAGCTCGTCACGAGCCCACTATGCATGCGGTCACGCTGGCTTCTGTGCATTCTGCGAAAGGCTTGGAGTGGGATTCTGTGCATGTCATAGGCCTCTCCGAGGGCTTATTCCCGATTAGCTATGCGCAGGATTTAGAAGCCATCGCAGAAGAGCGAAGATTGCTCTATGTCGCCATTACGCGGGCTAGAAAGCAACTCTCTTTGTCATGGGCGCAGCAGGGAACTGGCCGCGCGACGAACCGAGAACGCTCACGTTTCGTGGCAGAGCTTGGCATGCACACTCCGGGTGCAGGGCGAAAGTAACTTTTTCCCTTTCGCCGGTTTGTGCAGCAATGCGTATTCCGGTCTCTGAGTCAATCGG
>JBEGKV010000095.1:0-3843 GCA_041183925.1 Actinomycetota bacterium | reverse complement strand
TCACTTTGGTCACCAGACCCGCCGTTGGAACCCGAAAGTAAAGCGTTTCGTTCTTGCTGAGCGTTCCGGTATCCACATCATCGACCTGCAGCAGTCTCTTGCTCACATCGACAACGCCTATGACTTCGTCAAGGAAACTGTTGCTCACGGTGGATCCATCCTCTTCGTAGGAACCAAGAAGCAGGCTCAGGAGACCATCCTCGAGCAGGCAACCCGTGTAGGTCAGCCTTACGTCAACCAGCGTTGGCTCGGTGGCCTCCTCACCAACTTCAACACCGTGGGCAAGCGTCTTGCACGCATGAAGGAACTCGAAGAGCTTGACTTCGAAGACACCGCTAAGAGTGGCTTCACCAAGAAGGAACTGCTCATCAAGAAGCGTGAGCTCGACAAGCTTCACAAGAGCCTCGGTGGTATCCGTAACCTGACCAAGACCCCTTCGGCGATCTGGGTTGTTGACACCAAGAAGGAGCACCTGGCTATCCAGGAGGCAAAGAAGCTTGGTATCCCCGTTATCGGTATCCTCGACACCAACTGTGACCCTGATGAGATGACGTACCCCATCCCAGGTAACGATGACGCCATCCGCTCCGTTGCACTGTTGACCCGCATCATTGCGGACGCAGCTGCAGAGGGCCTGATCCAGCGTCACCAGAAGCCTGCTGAGGGCGAAGCTGCAGAGCCACTGGCTGAGTGGGAGCGCGAACTCCTCGAAGCTGGCGCACCTGCTGCTGAGGTTGCTGTTGAAGCTGCTGTTGTCGAAGCAGTTGCCGAAGTTGTCGCAGAAGAGGTAGTTGCTGAGGCAGCTGCTGAAGAGAAGCCTGCTGCAAAGAAGGCTCCTGCGAAGAAGCCTGCTGCCAAGAAGCCCGCAGCAGAATAATTTCCCACTTTCAAGCCTTAATTAGGAGCTAGAACTATGGCATCTTTCAGCATGGAAGACCTCAAGACCCTGCGCGAGCGCCTCGGCACCGGCATGGTCGACACCAAGAACGCCCTCACCGAAGCAAACGGTGACTTGGAAAAGGCAACCGAGATTCTTCGTCTCAAGGGAGCAAAGGGTAACGCTAAGCGTGCCGACCGCTCCACCAGTGAAGGCCTCGTTGCAGCCAAGGAAGAAAACGGCACCGCAACCATGATCGAGCTCGCGTGCGAGACCGACTTCGTGGCTAAGGGTGACAAGTTCGTTGCACTCGCAGCGAAGGTTCTCGACGCCGTCTCTGCAGCTGGTGCAACCTCGGTTGACGCTGGACTTGCAGCTTCTGCAGGTTCGCAGTCCGTGGCGGAACTCATCGCTGATGAGGCCGCTATCCTCGGTGAAAAGATTGAGCTTCGTCGTCTCGCTGCATTCAGCGGCGACGCATTCTCCATCTACCTGCACCAGACCAGCCAGGACCTTCCACCTCAGGTTGGCGTTGTTGTGGCCTACAGCGGTAGCGACGCAGAGACTGCTCGTGCCATTGCACAGCACATCTCCTTCGCTGACCCTGTGTACCTCAGCCGCGCTGATGTACCTGCAGAGGACATCGAGAAGGAACGCGCCATCGTGACGGAAATCAGCCGCAACGAAGGCAAGCCTGAAGCACAGCTGGAAAAGATCGTGGACGGTCGTATCTCCGCATACATCAAGCAGATCGCTCTGCTCGAGCAGGAGTACTCACGCGACAACAAGTTCAAGGTTCAGCAGGTTCTGGACAACGCGGGCATCACCGTGACGAGCTTTGCTCGTTTCAAGGTTGGCGCATAGTCGTTCGATACCTGAAAAGAAGCCCGGTCCACTATGGATCGGGCTTCTTTCATGTGTGCCGTCTGTTCGCAGGCGGTTGCACCCAGTAAATTGGTACCTAGCACCACCGCTGTTAGAGAAGGAAACTCATGCCGACACACACCCGCCGCCGCGTTCTGCTCAAGCTTTCGGGTGAGGCTTTCGGTGGTGGCGGACTGGGCGTCAACCCTGACGTGGTCAGCGCAATTGCAAAAGAAATTGCCGCAGCCACCGAACAGGTCGATGTCGCTGTGGTTGTCGGTGGCGGTAACTTCTTCCGCGGAGCAGAGCTGTCTCAGCGCGGCATGGATCGTGCCCGCGCGGACTACATGGGTATGCTCGGCACCGTCATGAACGCGCTGGCTCTGCAAGACTTCTTGGAGCAAGCAGGAGCTGCAACGCGTGTGCAGTCCGCTATCGCGATGAGTCAGGTTGCTGAACCCTATCTTCCCCTTCGCGCCATTCGTCACCTGGAAAAGGGGCGCGTGGTTGTCTTCGGTGCCGGTGCAGGTCTGCCCTTCTTCTCCACAGATACCGTTTCTGCCCAGCGTGCTCTTGAGATCCACGCTGATGAGGTACTGGTGGCTAAAAACGGAGTAGACGGTGTCTACACGGCAGACCCTAAAACTGACCCCACCGCAGAAAAGCTTGAAACGGTCACCTTTCGGGACGCTCTCAAGCGTGGACTCAAGGTGGTCGACTCCACCGCATTTAGCCTCTGCATGGATAACAAGATGCCGATGCGCGTATTTGGAATGGAGCCTTCCGGCAATGTCACCAAGGCCATTCTGGGCGAAAAAATCGGCACACTCGTCACCAACTAGACTAAAAAACTGAACTAACTTTCAAGGAGTTACCGTGATTGCGGATGTATTGGCAGATGCCAGCGAGCGTATGGCGAAAGCTGTAGAGGTCGCCAAAGAAGATTTCTCGAGTGTGCGTACCGGTCGCGCTAACCCTGCCATGTTCCAGAAGGTTATGGTGACCTACTACGGAAGCCCCACGCCACTGGCTCAGCTCGCCTCCATGCAGAACCCTGAAGCGCGCACCCTGCTCATTACTCCTTTTGACAAGACTGCTTTGCGCGATATCGAACAGGCACTGCGCGATGTGCCCAACCTGGATGCCAACCCGACCAACGATGGCAATGTGATTCGCTTGAGCTTGCCTGAGCTCACCGAAGATCGTCGCAAGGAATACGTCAAGATCGTCAAGACCAAGGCTGAAGATGCCAAGGTTTCCTTGCGCAACATTCGTCGCAGCGCCAAGGATTCCATTGATGGTTTCAAGGGTGAACTCGGCGATGACGAACGTGCACGAGGTGAAAAAGAACTCGAAGCACTCACAAAGAAGTACGTGGACGCTATCGACGATGCGCTCAAGCACAAGGAAGCTGAACTTCTCAAGGTTTAGTTCCTGACCTCAGGCACTGATCTCATGACTGAGAACCCCAATCGCGATGAACACAGCCGGAGAAATCCAGCTGGTGAACTTCATGCGCAATTTCGGGCCACACGTGCTGATTTTGAGCGCCAATTAGAGGCACGGCGTATGCAGTTCGAGAAGACGAACGAGCGTATTAAGCAAAAGTCAGGCCGTAACCTGCTCGGCGCCATAGGAATTGGTGTTGTGCTCGGCGGATTACTATTGCTGAGCTTGCTGGTCAACAAAGACCTCTTTATGCTCTTTGCTGCCGTCCTGTTGGGTATTTCTTCGGTCGAATTGGCTACTGCCCTGCACGCGATGGGCCGTCGCGTTCCCCGCATCCCCACGGCCATAACAGCTGTCCTCGCTGTTCCTGCCGCCTACTACTTTGGCATTCTGGCAGCCATTGGTGTTGTGCTGGTGGGCACGCTTGTTGTCACTGTGTGGCGTGCAATTGAGATTAAGCGTGGCTACCACGCAGTCGCCGAGGTGAGTCTGCGCAAGGACTTCCTCGCCGCCGGGTTTGTTCAGCTGTATGTCACCCTGCTGGGATCCTTTGCGGTGGCCCTTGTTGCCAAGCCGGATGGTCAGTGGTGGACGCTGGCTTTCCTCATCATTGTGGTCTCCGTCGACACTGGCGCGTATGTCAGCGGTTTGAA
>JBEGKV010000094.1:0-3853 GCA_041183925.1 Actinomycetota bacterium | reverse complement strand
ATGTCGGTCATCATCGCTTCTGATGGTCTCACCGATGCGCCAGGAAAGATCACCCTCGCGTGGCCTCTGCCCAGCCGTATTCCTTATGCCACGACCTTCGTGATCATTGGTGGAGCGCTAGCGCTGGTTGGTCTGGTGTTGTATCTCTGGGCCTTGCGTCACATGCGCAAACAAAACGGTCCCCGTCGCGGTGGTAAACCACCACGTCCACGCGGCATCGACATAATCAAACCGAAATCCCTCACCTCTGCAGCGCCCAAGGGGCGCAGAACCCTGGGTCGTGGCTCGGCTTTTGTGGCACTTGGTATGGCCGGCGCACTCGCAGTGGGTGTGTCAGGTTGTAGCCCCTACCAAACTGGTCAAGGTGCCCAAACACCTTCTCCGACTCCCACGGATATTCAGTCGGTAGAAGGTGCACCTCCAGCCGTCAGTGAGCTGCAGCTCGGTCGTATTCTGCGCAACGTCTCCACCACGGTCAATAAGGCCGACAAAGACCTCAGCCCGGAACTGGCCGCTACGCGCCTGGTTGGTCCTGCCTATGAGATGCGTTCGGCAAACTATGCCATTCGCAAGGCGGATGCAGCACAAGCCGCTCTGCCTTCTCTTCCCGCATCTCCCATCACGTTCGATATGCCTCAGGCGACAGACACCTGGCCACGGATCGTCAATGCTGTCGTCCAGAATGAACAAGATCCCACTGTGCCCACCACCGGAATCGTTCTTGTGCAGAACACTCCACGAGAGAACTACCACGTGGAATACCTGGTGACGTTGCAGCCTGATGCCAAGGTTCCCACCGTCGCGCCAGCCACGGTTGGTTCTCCTCTTGTGCAGCCAGATTCAAAACTTCTCTTGATTGCACCTAACGAACTGTCGGCCGCCTATGGTTCAGTACTCACCCAGGGAGCTGACAGTCCGTATTTCGGTCTGTTTGACCTCACCGGTGATACCCTGGTGACTCAAGTGGGACGTGACTACAAGGAGCAGAAGAAGGCTTCTGTGGCCGAACGTGCTTCCTTGGAGTTCAGTCAAAATGCGGGTTCAGGTGTGCCATTGGGTCTTGCAACGTTGGACTCGGGGGCCATTGTCACTGTGAGCCTGAACGAAATTGAAACGGTCAAGCCCACTCAGGCTGGTGCTTCCATTAGCCCCGAAGGCCAGGCGAAGATTCTCAGTGGAATAACCTCCTCTACTGCCGGGGTCGAGTCGACATATGGCCTCGAGCTCGCGTTCTATGTTCCGCCACTGGGCAGTACCGAGAAGATTCGTCTGCTTGGCTATAGCCAGGGCCTCATCGCTGCAAAGGGTCTCTAATGTCCATGCCTTCTCTGCCGAATCTTCGTGGTGCTGTTGATCTCAGCTCATTGGTTAACCGCCCTCAGCCGTCAGCTGGTGCGGTCAACACTGCCGGTGGAACACGTGCTCCGGGGGAGCCTTCGCCCTCAGTAGCGGCGGGCACTATCGTGCCCGTGCCGCAACTTATTCTCGAGGGCACAGACACTAACTTCACTGCGATATTGGACCTGTCCAACCAAGTTCCTGTGATCGTGGACCTCTGGGCTCCAGAGTCACCGCAGAGTGATGAACTTTCTCCGCTGCTAGCCAAGCTGGTAACTGCCTTTGCCGGTCGACTTATTCTTGCCCGGGTGGATGCAACAGCGAACCCTCAACTGGTTCAGGCTTTCCAAGCACAGAGTGTTCCCACCACCGCGGCAGTGCTCGCGGGGCGCCCCTTGCCTTTGTTCGCAGGTGTCGCGGGCGAGGCAGATATTCACAACTTGTTTGAGCAGGTCCTTGAACTTGCCGCACAAAACGGTGTTGCCGGTATTGCCAAGCCTTCTGATACTCCCCCCAGCCAGCAGGGTGCACCCGTGGAGCCTCCCAAGCCAGCATTGCCACCTCTGCACCAAGAAGCTTTTGATGCCGCTGAGCGAGGCGACTACCCGGCAGCAATACTGGCGTGGGAAAAAGCCCTCAAGCAAAACCCCAATGATGCCGATGCGAAAGCCGGGTTAGCCCAAATCAGCTTGCTTAACCGCTTGCAGGGCAAGACCATGGCAGATGTGCGCGCTGCGGCGGCAGCACACCCAACGGGCCTCGACGCTCAGCTCGATGTTGCGGACCTGGATCTCTCCGGTGGTCACGTCGAAGACGCATTTGATCGACTGTTGGTGCTGTTCCCGAAACTAGATGCTGACGGAAAGAATGCCGTCCGCACACGACTGTTAGAGCTCTTTGAAGTCGTCGGATTGACCGATCCTATGGTGAACGCTGCCAGACTGCGTCTGACAAACCTGCTGTACTAGCGGCGCTATTTCGCTGACTTGGACAAGAAGAGCACGCCCAGGGGAGGCAGGCTCAGTCGGGTGGAATGCTCAAAGCTGCCCCACGGTTCTTTCGCCGCGGTAACTGTTCCCATGTTGCCCACTCCGGAGCCGCCAAAGTCTGCGGCATCCGAGTTGAAGACTTCCCTCCAGGCTCCTCCTGACGGCAGGCCCAGTTGGAAGTCGTGGTGGGGGTTTCCGGAGAAGTTCGCCACGACCGCCACGGCATTGCCCTTGCGGTCGTAACGGACGAAGGAGACAACATTGCGGCCGTTATCAGCGCCATCAATCCACTGGAAGGCATCTGGTTCACTATCGCGTTCCCACAATGCCGGGTGGCTGCGATAGACGGCATTGAGCTGTGTGACCATGCGTTGTAAGCCCTGGTGGGCGGGCTGATCCAAGATCCACCAGTCCAGGGAACGCTCTTGGCTCCACTCCGATGGCTGCCCAAATTCCTGGCCCATGAAGAGAAGTTGCTTACCAGGGTGGCCCCACATGAAGGCTAGGTATGCGCGCATATTGGCAAGTTTTTGCCAGTGGTCACCGGGCATCTTGGCCAGTAATGACCCCTTGCCGTGGACAACTTCATCGTGAGAGATGGGCAAGATGAAATTCTCACTAAACGCGTATTGGAACGAAAAAGTGATGTCCCAGTGGTGGTGTTCCCGATACATCGGGTCAGTGTGGATGTATTCCAGACTGTCGTGCATCCAGCCCATGTTCCACTTGAAACCAAAGCCCAGTCCGCCACCTTCGGTAGGTGCGGTCACTCCACCCCACGAGGTGGATTCTTCTGCCGCCATGATGACACCTGGGTGGTGCTTGTACACCGTGGCGTTCGCTTCCTGAAGGAAGTTGATGGCTTCGAGGTTCTCCCGCCCACCGAACTGGTTAGGCAACCACTGCCCATCTTCCCGGCTGTAGTCAAGGTAGAGCATGGAAGCGACGGCATCCACGCGCAGACCATCAATGTGGAATTCTTCAATCCAGTACAGCGCGTTGGCAACGAGGAAGTTCCGGACTTCATTGCGGCCAAAGTCAAAGATGTAGGTTCCCCAGTCGGGGTGCTCGCCTTTTCGGGGATCAGCATGTTCGTAGAGGGGCTGACCATCGAAGCGGGCTAGTGCCCATTCGTCCTTGGGGAAGTGGCCGGGAACCCAGTCCAACAGCACACCGATCCCAGCTGCGTGCAGTCGGTCGATCAGGTATTTCAGGTCGTCAGGACTGCCAAAACGCGCCGTGGGAGCGTAGTAGCCGGTGACCTGATATCCCCAGGATGGTCCATACGGGTGTTCTGCCAGCGGCATGAACTCCACATGAGTGAAGCCTGTTTCAAGCACGTGGCCGATTAAGTCATCAGCAAGTTCACGGTAGGACAGACCTTGACGCCAGGAGCCCACGTGCAGTTCGTAAATACTCATGGGTGCTGCATGTTGGGCGGTCTTGGCGCGGGTGGTGATCCACTTCTTATCGCCCCAGGTGTAGGTGGAGTGCCCCACGATCGAGCCGGTCAAGGGAGGGCATTC